>JBAXVH010000113.1:0-4879 GCA_037129215.1 Bacteroidota bacterium
GTTTAAAGCTCCTCCTCCTGTACACATTACTTTATTAATCTTATCCCTCTGTTTTTGGTTATTGATAACAGTAGATATTTGAATAGCTATATGTTCCGTATAAGTATGCAATGCATCTTCTATACTGATATTATAAGAGCTGATTATTTTCAATATATAATCTGTACCAAAACTATTATTCAGTGTTTTTGGATAGGGTTGTTGATAATAAGGTACTTCGTTTAATTCTTTAAGAAGTTCTTTATTAATATGTCCATTTCTTGCCAGTAAACCATCTTTATCAAAAGGTTGATGCAGTTTATTAGCCAATAAGTTTAATACTCTGTTGGCTGCACAAATATCAAAAGCTATTATTTCCTTTTTGTTTACAGGTACCGATATATTAGCAATACCACCAATATTTAAATACATGGTATACCCTGGCCATAAATGTTGTTCACCTATCGGAACTATAGGGGCACCTTGTCCGCCCATTGCTACATCACCTATTCTTAAGTCTGTAATGGTAGTACAATTAGTAATAGCAGAAATAGTAGCACCACATCCTATCTGACTGGTGAATCCTTTTGCTGGTTCATGAAATATAGTATGGCCATGACTGCTGATTAATAAATCTTTTCTGGATATTTTATATTTATCAATAAAGTCATTTACACATTCTCCCATATACTTACCCAGTTCGTGATGTGCCAGTTGATAGTTGAATGCAGTAGCGTTATGTAAATTACTAAGCCTTTCTTCCCATTCCTTACTATATGGATAACATTCCGATTCTATTATTACCTGTTTCCATTCTTTAATTTCATGGTAAAATTCTACGTTTACTATATCAATACCATCCAGGCTGCTGCCACTCATTATTCCTATAGTATTGTATCTCATACGTAACGTAATGGTAAATGTTTACAAAATAGATTTACAATATTATACTTTCTGCCGCCAAAAATTTATTTTTGCTTTTAATATGATTATTAATTTAAGCGAAACACACAGTTTAGTAAGTAACTGGATAGCAGAAATCCGTGATGTAAACATTCAAACGGATAGATTAAGATTCAGAAGAAATCTGGAAAGATTGGGCGAGGTAGCTGCTTATGAAATAAGTAAGAGATTACCTTCTAAAGAAGTGGAAACACAGACACCGCTTGGTATTCACAATAGTAAGGTAATTGCAGAACATCCCGTTCTTGCTACTGTATTAAGAGCAGGATTACCATTGCACAATGGTATGTTGAACTATCTGGATAAAGCAGATAACGCTTTTATTTCTGCTTACAGAAAGCATCATCGTGATGGTTCTTTCGAAATTAGTTTAGACTCTATGAGTTGTCCTTCATTGAACGATAGAATTGTTATTATCAGCGATCCTATGCTTGCAACAGGATCTTCTCTGGTAAAAACTATTATGTATATGAAGGAAGAATATACTCCTAAAGAAATACATGTAGTTTGTGCTATTGCCAGTACAACCGGTATAGAATGCATTAAAAGAGAATGTGGTAATGAAGTAATTATCTGGTGTGGCGATATTGATGAAGAATTAACCGCTAAAGGATACATAGTACCGGGTTTAGGTGATGCTGGCGACCTTGCTTTTGGTTCTAAAATGCAATCATAATTTTTATTTTCTATTTAAGAATGCAGTAATCCTTTTACTGTAATCGTTAAATAAACCTTTAAATGCTGTTTTAAGACAGCGTTTATTTTATATTCGTCTTCTAACTATACAATGAAGAAAGTATTATTTATAATTATTTGTCTATTAGGAGTAAAGGTGATGAATGCGCAAGACCCGCATTTCTCACAATTCTTCACTTCTCCACTTACGCTTAATCCTGCTAATACAGGTAAGTTTGATGGAGATATACGTATAGCAGGTAATTATAGAGATCAATGGCCTTCTATTAATAATGCTTATACAACACAAACTATTTCTGTTGATTTCAGAATATTAAAAAACATTGTTAGTGAAAAGGATATTCTTGGACTTGGTTTTTATGCCTTGTCTGATAATAGTGCAAATAATGCCGTAAAACTTAGTTATTACTCTGGTTCCCTTTCTTTTCATAAAGCACTTGATGAAGATGGGCTACAACAACTTGGAGTTGGATTACAGGGAACATTTGCTAATATGTCTATCAATACCAGCGTATTAACTTTTGAAGATCAATTAACCAATTCTGGCTTTACAGGTATTACCCACGAATCGTTCAGTGGACAAACTTTATCTTCTCATTATTTTGATGTGAATGTTGGTTTGCTTTATTCTGGTAGCGATGGTAATAAAACCAATTATTATGCAGGTGCCAGTATGTATCATTTTTCCAAACCATTACAACACTTTACTTCAGGTGATACTTACTTTTTAAATCCTCGTCTAACATTTACTGCTGGTGGTGCATTTCCTCTTTCAGATAATACGAATCTGCATTTAAGTGGTTTACAAAACTTACAGGGTGGTGCTTCGGAATCTTTAATAGGTGGTGCATTACAGTTTATGGCAAACCCAGACGATACTAAACCTACCAGTTTTTATGTAGGTAGCTGGTATCGTATAGGTGATGCTATTATTCCATATCTGGGTTTAGAATGGAACGATTTTAGAATTGGTGCTTCTTACGATGTAAATACTTCTGCTCTTAAAACAGCTTCCATGAATAAGGGTGGTATGGAAATCTCCTTAATATGGGCTTATCGTCCCGATCCTGATAAATCAATACGTTGTCCTAAGTTTTAATATATTTGTTTCATAAACCAAACAAATATGAAATACATCTTCTTTATTATCCTTACATTGGTTTCTTTTAAAGGTATTTCCCAATTTAAAAAAGGCCAGCTAATTTTTTCTACTAAAGATTCTAAAAAAGATTCACTAATTGTTCAGGAAGCAGGAAATGGATGGTATTCTGTTTTAAATAAAACTGGAAAGATTGATACCATCTATCTTAAAAAATCTTTAGGCACTACCAATAATAATGAGTTTATAGCTACTCCACCTGCAGGATACAATGCAGAAATGCCTGTATCTAAAGCCGATTCTGCAACTAAATATCATTTAAAAGTAGTTGACACAGATAAAAATAAAGTCAGTAACAGATAAGCTAATTTCATTTTTTTAATTACTCGTTAGCTTACCGTTCATAATCTTATTTGTCTTTTTACAATAATGTTTTACCCGCCCATAGTCTTTTATCCTTTTTTTGAATCAGAAATTACAACTTTTTAAGGTATTGTATATCTTAAGTTTAATTAATTCTACTGATTATGAGGAAATTGTTACTTATTTTTTGCACTTTGTTGTCGTTTATTGTAAATGCTCAAACAGATAGTTTACATAAACAAATCAATGCTTCCCGTAAAACAGGTAACATTAAGATTGACGGTGATATATCGGATAAAGAATGGTTGAACGCAACCAGAATAGATCATTTTATAGAATGGAGACCATCTTTTGGTGCTGTAGAGCTGGATAAAAACAGAACGGAGATTTCTATTTTATACGACGATCAGGCTATTTATGTTGCAGGATACTGTCATGAAGAAAAAGATAGTATTTCAAAAGAACTGGTAGGAAGAGATGTTGTAGGCGTAAACGACTTTGCTGGAATTATTTTTGATACATACAATGATAAGATTAATGGATTTGGCTATTATGTTACTCCTTTGGGCGAACAGTATGATGCTAAGTATTCTTCGGATGGTGAAATTAGTTCCTGGAATAGTGTGTATCAGTCCGAAGCTAAGATTGTTTCAGATGGCTGGACCTTTGAAATGAAGATTCCTTATTCTGCAATAAGATTTCCTATAAAAGATATTCAGAGCTGGGGTATTAATCTAACCAGACGAAGAACAAAAAGCGGAAAACAGTTAATGTGGAATCCTGTAGATCCTAATAAGGGCGGTACCTTTTTATCGCAGTTCGGTGTATTAAATAATTTACAGAATATAAAGCCGCCAATTCGTCTTTCTTTTTCTCCGTTCCTTTCATCTTATGCGAGTTTTTCTCAAGATAATATGAATAATATAAACGATAATACAAAGACTATTAATGGTGGTATGGATTTGAAATATGGTATAAATCAATCCTTTACACTGGATATGACTTTGCTTCCCGATTTTGGTCAGGTAACCAGTGATAATAAAATATTGAATCTTACACCTTACCAGGTAAGATATCCCGATAATAGACCTTTTTTTAATGAAGGGGTTGAACTGTTTAATAAAGGAGGATTCTTTTATACTAAAAGAATTGGTGACAGGCCATACAATAGATCAGAAATAAGTTTAGGAAAAAATGAAATTCTGAATGGGGTAAAGGATAATACCAAATTGATTAATGCTGCCAAAATAAGTGGTAGAAATGATAACGGTTGGGGATTTGGCTTCTTTAATGCAATCACAGGGTCAGAACAGGCAATAGTTACTGATACAGTAACCGGTATTAAGCGAAACGTAGAGACTGACCCTCTTACAAATTATAATATTTTTGTGGTAGATAAAGCGCTTAAACACAACTCCAGTGTAAGTTTAATTAATCTAAGTACGCTAAGAGCAGGAAAAGATTATGATGCAAATTTATCTTCTTTAATGTGGGACTTTTACGATAAAAATAATAAGTGGGAACTATTTGGTAAGTATGCAGAAAGTCAGTTGTTTGGTAAAGATGGAACAAATGTTTATGGTCATTTACATACAATTGGAATTGGTAAGGTAAGTGGTAATTTTAATTTCAATTTATGGCAAGAAGGTGCAGATAATAAGTATGATCAGAATGATCTTGGTATATTTAATAATAACAACTACTTTGATAATGGTTTCTGGATGGGTTATAAATGGTTAAAACCTAAGTGGTATAATAATCTTTATTACAACCTGAACT
>JBAXVH010000114.1:0-4862 GCA_037129215.1 Bacteroidota bacterium
ATAAAAGATCATTGCTATAACTATCATTAATCAGGAAACAATTATTAACGCCTGTCTTCAGTTGCAAACGCATTTCTACGCTCTTCAGTAACTGCAGTTTAGACTCAATTGTTTTAATATCGTAGCTCAACAATACCATCAGGGAAATACAGGTAACTGCATTGCTGATTGAAGCATCATCACTAAACGGAATGGTAATATCGAAAGGGTGTTGCTGGTATACAATGGTCAACCCTGTTTTAGTAGATTTCTTTTCTACTGAAGCAATATAGATATCTGCAGCAGCATTGCTAAAGCTCCAGGTAAATTGCTTTGAATGTAAAGTGTTGGCAGGTATAATTCCATATTCTGCCACTACATATTCTGCCTCAGAGAATAGCTTAATTTTCTCCGACAACTTTTCTTGTTCATCTTTAAACCCTTCGCTGTGTGCCGATCCTATATTGGTTAATATTCCAATGCTGGGTCTTATTACCGACTCCAGTGTAGCCATTTCGTTTGTTGTAGAAATGCCCGCTTCAAAAATGGCTAATGTATGTTGCTGGTTCATCTCCCATACACTTAAAGGAACCCCAATCTGCGAGTTATAACTTCTTGGGCTACGTATTATTTTATAGTCCTCTTCCAGTAATTCATTCAGCCATTCTTTTACAATGGTCTTTCCATTGCTACCGGTAATACCTATTACAGGATAATTAAATTCGGAACGATGGTGAGCAGCCAGTTCCTGCAGCGATTCCAGTACATCATCTACCAATAGAAAAACTGCATCAGGGAAGGCCGTGTAGTCAAATCCTTTTTCTACTACAAAACATCTTACCCTTCTTTCGTATACCTCTTCTATAAATTCCTGTCCGTTTCTACGGGCACTTTTAAGAGCGAAGAATAAAGATGATTTTGGTAAGATAATCTTACGGCTATCGGTGAGTAAGTGATCGATAATCACCTCACTCTGTGCCGACATTTCAGCACCCGTTATAGCAGCTATTTGTTTAATTGTATAAGACAAATCAGTAGTATTAATATTTTATGGAGTTGACTATCAACCGGCATCAAAAGTATTATATAAGTGAACAAAAAATAAATGCTGTACAATTATCTTTATTAAAACCTGTTAAACATTAGTTTTACAACCTAAATAAATACTATAAATGTCTTCTATAATCATCAAAAACGCCACTATTGTAAATGAAGGAACACAGTTTCTGGGCGATATTCTTATTAAAGACCAGCGGATTGAGAAAATAGGAACAGGATTACAAACCAAAGGGGCCGCTACCGAAATAGATGCTACCGGTTTATTATTACTGCCGGGAGTGATAGACGATCAGGTGCATTTTAGAGAGCCTGGATTAACCCATAAGGCCTCCATTTTTACAGAATCAAGGGCTGCAGTGGCGGGTGGAGTAACCTCCTTTATGGAAATGCCCAATACCAACCCTCCGGTATTTACACAAGCTTTGCTCGAAGATAAATATACCATAGGTAAACATACCTCTCTGGCTAATTACTCCTTTTTTATGGGCACCTCTAATGATAATTACGACGAGGTGATGCGTACCAATGAAAAGAAAGACGAGGTATGTGGTATAAAGATATTTATGGGCTCCTCTACCGGCAATTTACTGGTAGATAATGCCCTTGTGCTGGAAAGAATTTTTGAAGGAAGCGAATTGCTGATAGCTACGCACTGCGAGGAAGAATCTATTATAAAAAGCAACTATCAACAACTTAAAGCTAATAAGGAAATACTCGAGCCTTCCGATCATCCTATTATCAGAAACGAGGAAGCCTGTTTCGAATCATCTTTAAAGGCTATTCAGTTTGCACACAAGTTTGGTACCCGTTTGCACATTCTGCATATTACTACCGAAAAGGAATTGCAGTTGTTCAGTAATATGCTGCCCTTAAAAGACAAAAGAATTACTGCTGAAGTATGTGTGCATCATTTACATTTTACGTCCGATGATTATGCTACCCTTGGCAATCAGATAAAATGTAATCCTGCTATTAAAGCACCGCATAATAGAACCGCTTTATGGACAGCTTTGAATGATGACCGTCTGGATATTATTGCTACCGATCATGCGCCACATACCTGGGAAGAAAAGCAACATGCTTACGAGCAGGCCCATGCAGGTTTGCCGCTGGTACAGCACTCTTTGCAGTTGATGCTGCAATATGTTGCGGATGGAAAAATAAGTATCGAGAAAGTAGTTCACAAGATGAGTCATGCTGTAGCTACCTGTTTTCAGATAAAGGAAAGAGGGTTTATAAGAGAAGGATACTTTGCCGATCTGGTATTGGTAAATCCCAATAAACCTTATACCGTAACTAAAGATAATATACTGTATAAATGTGGCTGGAGTCCTCTGGAAAATACCCGTTTTAATGCTTCTATTGAAAAGACTTTTGTAAACGGACATATAGTTTATGGAAATAATGTTGTAGATGAATCTAAGAAAGGAGAAAGACTGAAATTTGAACGATGAACATTTTAAACAGTTTTATAGTTACTATTTTTTTATTTGTCTTACCCCTATTTTATTTAATTTGGAGTATTATAAATATTGTATTTAAACTTTATTTTCCAAACTCTGGATACATCGGAGTAATTACTATTCTTCCATCAAGAATGAATACATTTTTTTCTATTTGGTGTTTCAGTGTTTTATTATGGATTTATTATAATGAATACACTGATTCATTTGACTCTAAATACTATTGGTACGATTGTTTTTGGATTTTGCCATTAATTAGTTGTGGTATACTTTCAATTATCAAAAAGGTAAGAAAGTCTTTCAATACATTCATCATTTATAGTTTGATCTTTTTTGTCAGTATTTTTATTCGTTCAAGATTTAATTATTAATTGTTTTAAATGCAGATAGACCAAACCACATTACACGATCTTTCTATCTTTCATGCAGATGAATCACAATCTGTATTTCATCATTTAAACCATACTCAAACCGTTAATGGTCGACACTTTCTGGCGCAGATACTCGCCACTCCTTTACAGTCTGTAGCTGCAATAAAGGATGTACAGCAAACCATTAAACACCTGCAGGATATAGGTCCTCAGCTTCCGGTAACCATTACCAATGGTACTTTAATGGTTATAGAAAAGTTTTACGAAACAGGGCTCGATGCCTTGCCGGATAATGCCAATGTTATCAATACTTTTTTCTATAAGCTAATCAGTAAACCCGATTTTTCTTTAGCAAAATACTCCGTAAATCATTTTATTACTTTCATAAGAGGAATGAAAGAAATAGAAGTGCTTTTGTTGCAATCGGAGGGTACACAACTTCGTACCTGGGGCGATAAAATACAGCTTTTACTACAGCACCCCAATGTACAGCAAATGCTTGCCACTACCGATGCGCTCGATGGCTGGGAAGTATTGCATTATGCATTCTTTTTGCAGAAGGAATATAAAAACAAGTGCAAAGAATTAATAGATATTTATAGCAGGATAGATGCTTATTTAAGCCTGGCTATTGCCTGTAAAAAGTATGGGTACTTTTTCCCCGATGTGGTGGATAGCAATGCCCCTCATATTAGTATGCAGGGACTGTATCATCCACTTTTAAAATCGCCGGTAGATTACGATGCTATGCTGGATGATACTCACAACTTTCTGTTTCTTACGGGGGCTAATATGGCGGGTAAAAGCACCTTAATTAAAGCCATTGGTATTGCAGTATATCTTGCACATATTGGCATGGCAGTTCCTGCCCGCAATATGCAACTTAGTCTGCTCGATGGCTTGCTGAGCAACATTCAGGTATCTGATAATATTGTAAAAGGCGAAAGCTATTTTTACAACGAAGTGAAGCGTATCAAACAAACTATTGAGAAAATAAGTGATGGCAAAAAATGGCTGATCCTGATAGATGAATTATTTAAAGGAACCAACGTGCAGGATGCTATGAAATGCAGCACGGTAGTAATAGAAGGCTTCTGCAAAATGAGCAAGGCTTTGTTTGTGCTCTCTACCCATTTATACGAAATTGGTTATAGTCTGCAGGAGCAAAGCAATATCCAATTTCGCTACTTCGAAACCTCCATTGAAAACAATGAACTACAATTTAGTTATCAGCTAAAAGAAGGCATCAGCAACGATAGACTTGGTTATCTTATTATGGAAAAAGAAGGTGTAGTAAAGTTGTTGCAGGAAGCAAAATAGCTATCCTGATATTGCAGTAGGAATCGTTATGAAAGCTACAAACACAATAAAGACATGGATTTGAGCAGATTTTTTAATGGAGAGCATAGTGTACTATGTTAACATTAAAAAATCAAGCAAATACATGTGTTTGAAGTGTTTGGAGTTTGTAATAGAATCTCTACTGCATTATCTGGGATTAATTAATACTGCCCATTTTCAAATATACCGGACTACCTACCAGTATATCCTTACCCGTATTCTTCAGCAATCCACTGTGCTTGTCTCTTTTAAATACGGCTATATTATTCGATTTCTGATGTCCTACCAATACATAATTTCCCGAAGGATCGATGGTAAAGTTTCTGGGCATTATTCCGCCCGAAGGCAATACCTGCAACAGTTTCAGCGTACCGTTGTTTTCGTTTACTGCAAAAGTGCTAATGGTATTATAGCGTCCTCTGTTGGTAGCATATAAAAATTTATTGTCGGCAGATATATGAATATCGGCACAGCCTTTATCTTTATTATCAGTGCTATCTGTACTAATGGTTTGTATACGTTTTGCAGCAGTACCCTTAAAAGAATAAACATCTATAGTGCCACTTAGCTCATTAATAATGTATACGTTTTTGTTGCGGGTATTAAAGGCAATATGCCTTGGTCCGTTCCCTGCGGTGCTCTGCAACAC
>JBAXVH010000115.1:0-4854 GCA_037129215.1 Bacteroidota bacterium
TGAGGTAGTTGTAACAGGTTCTGGAGTTGCAACTTCAAAAAAGAAACTGGGTATTGCCGTTGAGTCTATCAAAGGTGATAAATTACCAGTAACTCCTGCTGCTGGAATTGACCAAGCATTGATTGGTAAAATCCCGGGAGCTCAGATTTCTTCAGTATCTGGTAACCCAGGTGACCAAGTAAACATTGTATTAAGGGGTATTAACACCGTTCAGGGTGGTACTCGCCCTTTGATCTTGTTAGATGGAGCTGAGATTCCTTTCGCTAACTTATCTACTTTAGACATGACTCAGGTTGAGCGTGTTGAGGTGGTGCAAGGTGCGGCTTCTTCAAGTATCTATGGAGCGCAAGGTGCGAATGGAGTTATTCAAATCTTCAGCAAAAAAGGTGTGAAAGGGAAAATTAGCATTAACGTATCTTCTGGATACGCTTCTAACTCTTTCATCAATGCTGGAAATTTCGGTAAATCAACTTTGCATCCTTATTTAACTGATGCTAGTGGTAATATCATTTCTGCTAACAACTCTGGTGGGTTCACTGCAGGACAACCTTTAAAAGTTGATCCAATTGTAGGTGGTATCTTAGGATCTGGTTCTTTGGCTTACCGTTATGGTAGCAATGTAGGAACTAGTCCTGGAGCTCCTGGTGAAACTGCTAACTATACACGTTATGGTATCTTGGATCCTCGTAACGTAAGTGATCAACCTTATAAAGGAAACTTAAATTTCGTTGACCACTTTGCACAAGTATTAACTGGTTCTTCTTCTATCAACAACGCACTTAACATTAGTGGTGGTGGAGATAAAGTAGATTTCAGTTTGTCCTTTGCTAATAACCACAGTACTTCTCCTTTCTTGAAGAATAATGGTTATTTAGATAGAACTAATTTAACTGCTAACGTTGGTGTTGAATTATTCAAAGGATTTACCATTCGTTCAATTACCAGCATTGCGTATGTTAAAAATACCATGCACCCAGGTCTTGGTGCTCCAGGTGGAGTAGGATTTGGTTACGGTAATACTAATGCTGGAGTTGGAACCATTTATGGTTTCTTGAACACTTCACCATTCTTAAGTTTAACTGATACCATCGTTGGTGGCCGCTACGGTGCTTACCAAAAAGCGAGCTTCGCTTCTGTAAATGCTTATAACCCTTACTACCAATTGGATTACACCAATGGTGATAGCAAGCAATACAATGTGAACCAAAACTTTGATGCGAACTATAAAGTAAACAGGATCTTAACCTTGAATGCTAAATATGGTGTTAGTTACAAGAATGAGAATGATATCTGGACTTATTATAACCAAACACAAAATGCAAGCTCTAACTACTACGGTTCTTGGGCTTCCAACTACAATGGTGATGATAACTCTGGTGAGTTAGTAAACTATCAATATAGCAATACAAAGCAAAACTTTTTGGCAACTGCTTATATCAATTTGGATTTCCAAAGAGATTTCAACTTGAAATTGCCAATTCAATCTAGTACACAACTTTCTTACGATTACAGAAAGAATAACTATAAAGAGTACGACACTCGTGGATACTCTTTACCATTGACTCCACCATTCAACATGAATGCAACGCAGTCTCAATACATCATTTCTGATTACGTAGAACCATTTGTTACTTATGGATATGTAGTGAATCAGAAATTCGATATTGGAAACTATGGTGGTGTATCTGGTGGTTTCAGAACTGACTATTCTTCTACATTCGGAGAAGGTTCTAAACCATTTACTTTCCCTCACTACAATGGTTATTTAAACCTTGATGCGTTCAAATTCTGGGATGGTATCAGTGGATTTATTTCTTCTATGAAATTGAGAGCCGCTTATGGTGAGGCTGGTATTCAACCAGGTGCATTTGATCGTTACCCAACTTTAAGTGCACGTCAATTAGGTGGAGACCTTTCTTATTCTAACAATGCAGCTCAGAAAAATCCAGACTTAGGTGTGGAAGTTTCTAAAGAAACTGAGATCGGTACAGATTTAAGTTTCAATATCAATAAGAGCAGCTGGTTCAGAACAGCTAATTTATCTTTCTCTTATTGGCAGAGAAAAACTGATAACGCTATCTTCTATCAGAACGTTCCTATTTCAACTGGTGCATCTAGCTTGTTGACTAACGCTATTGCGTTGTCTTCTAAAGGATGGCAGGTTGGTATCAATATCCCTGTGTATTCTTCAAAGAATTTCCAATGGGATTTGACAACTAACTTCAGTCACCAGACTTCAACAATTGATGCAGTAGTTGGTGGAGATATTCCATTAACTGGTTATGCAGGTTCAACTGGTTTAGTTTTGGCTGCAGGTAGAAAAATTGGTGAGATCTATGGATACCACGCTCTAACAGCTGTTGATCAGTTAAGAGCTGATGGGGTTACTCCATTTATCCCTAAAGCAAATCAGTCTCAATACGAAATTGTACAAGGAAGAGTGGTTAACACTGCTACTAAAGCAATGTTCTTCTCTGATGAAGCTTCTACTTTAGGAGATCCAAACCCAACTTTGACTTCTTCATTCACCAATACTTTTACTTACAAAAACTTCATCACTTTTGGTTTCCAATTCGATTGGATCAATGGTTCACATTTGTATAACCAAACCAATGAGTGGATGTACCGTGATGGTATCAGTAGTGATTATTCTACTCCTGTTACTATCGGCGGCGAAACAAAAGCTTTCACTGCTTATTATGCATCTGCATACTATGCATTAGGCAATACTCCAAAAGGTGTGGGTAATAACGTAACTAAAGATTATTTCTATTACGATGCTTCTTTTGTAAGATTGAGAAACGTTTCTTTAGGAATTGATTTAGCTGGTTATGCTAAACAATCTTGGTTGAAAAAATGCCAATTAGTATTTAGCGGAAGAAACTTGCTAACCTTTACTAACTATCATGGATTTGATCCGGAAATTAGTTCTGGTGCTTCAAACTCAGCATTTGATAGAGGTATTGACCATAGTACCATTCCTAACATGAAATCATATCAAGTTACTTTGAATTTGGGCTTCTAATTTATTAATCTTCAATTTAGTTCTAATGAAAAAAATACATTTTAATAAAAAACACAGAGCCTATTTTCTATGTTTTTTAATCACGATCATGGCATCAACTGCTTGTAAAAAGCAGTTGGATGTTAAAAATCCAAATGACCCGACTTTCGGTGGTAACGTTAATACCGAAGCTGGTCTTGCTGCTTATGCAAAGGGTAGCGTTTACTGGAATGGTTTTAGTAATGGTGATGGTTGGTTGGGAGATAGTTATTTCTCTTTACCATGGGGTTATCATGAATTGATGGGAGACGTTGTTGGTGGTGGTCAGGGTTCTAATAACCAAACTACTACGATGGGTGTTCCAGATAGTTTTGTGGCAGATCCTACAGATCCTACTAATACTACTTTTACAAACTCAGCACCTCAAGCTACCTCTATTATCAGAAGCTTCAATAATGCGGCATCAACTGGTCAAGGTAATAATGCTTTGTACTATGAGTGGTTGAATATGTATGCATTAATCAACTCAGCTAATACTACTTTAGAAAATTTAGGTACTATTACATTGAGTGCTGACAAAGCAAATGCTGTTAAGGCCTGGGCTTATTGGTGGAAAGGTTATGCATATGCACAAATCGGTACTTTATACTATGCTGGTTTGATCGTTGATCATTCAAACACTGTTGTAAGTACTTTCGTACCACAAGCAACAATCATTGCTGAATCAAATAAGCAATTAAACCTTGCATTGACTACCTTAAAAGGGATTAGCAATCAAGGTGATTATACTGCAATGATGGACCAAATCATTCCTACTCAGTGTAAAACTGGTTTAGGTAAAACACCATCAACAGCAGAATTTATTGCAAGTGTTAACACTATGTTGGCTCGTAATATCTTGTTGAATCACTTGTCTCCATTTGTAAATGGTAATCCAGCTGCAGCTATTAGCAAGGCTTCAATTCCTGCAATGACTTCTGCTGATTGGACTGCTGTTATTACATATGCAAGTGCAGGTGTTCAAAAAGGTGCAAACGTATTTACAGGAAGATCTAGTACAAGTAACTCATTCTTCTCAGCAACAGCTGGAACAGTGGCTTCTATCTGTGCTTCTTCAAACCAAAATACTACTTACAAAGTATCTGAGCGTTTAATTCAAGCTTTCCCAGCTGGTGATAAGCGTTTAGCTAATTTCACTGCTGCAAATGGTGTTTTCTACGGAGATGCTAATACCAACACTACTCGTTGGAGTTTAGTTGATGGTGTTACTGCTGGTTTAAGTGGTATACCTGTATTAGGTTCTCGTCAGATTGGTGGTATCGAAGTTTATATCGGACCAACTTACGAAGAGAACGCTTTAATGTTGGCGGAAGCTAATATCAGAAGTGGAAACGTAGCAGCTGGTGTTGCTCTAATTGATGCAGTTAGAACTTTCCAAGGTGCTGGCGTTGCTCCATTATCTACTTCATTAACAGTTGCTCAGGCAATGACTGAGTTAACAAATGAAAGATATGCTGGTCTTGCTTTCAGAGGCCTTTCTTACTACGATGCCCGTAGATGGGGATGGACTTATGGCACAGCTGTAGGTGGTGGTCGTTATGGTGCTACATTGATCTTCAATAAGACTTTGTATACCAACGCTAAAATCAACTACAACTTCATGGACTACTGGGATGTTCCAGGTGATGAAACTGAAAAGAATGCACCTGCTACAGGTAGTTCTGCAGTTAAGAATCCTAACTATTAATTTTGAAATTGGTAAATGTTGCTTTGCAGCTTTTACCAATTTATCATAAAAAAAGAGACAGCTAATAACTGTCTCTTTTTTATTTGCCTAAAGCGAATATTTT
>JBAXVH010000116.1:0-4840 GCA_037129215.1 Bacteroidota bacterium
TTAATGCTGCCCAGATAGTTCTTGCTGACCAGAATCACTTTTGCTTTCAATCTTTCTATCAGGTCTATTACAAACTCCTGCTCATTCAAAGGAACCATTAGTCCTCCTGCCCCTTCTATTATTAAATATTGCTTATTGCTGGCAGGTAGACTAACTACTATCTTGTTTATATCTATTATTATATCATCTATTCTTGCTGCAATATGTGGCGATGCAGGCGTTTTTAAAGTATATACTTCCTTATGTATTACAATGCTTTTATCAGATACAAGTTTACCTGCTAATCCAGCATCGGTTCCTTCTTCAAATCCTGCCTGTACAGGTTTCCAGTAGTCAGCCCCTAATGCTTCTGCCACTATCGAAGCTGCAATTGTTTTCCCCACATCCGTTCCTATACCAGTAATAAAAAGCATTTCCATAACAGAAAATTTATCTAAAAAGGGTTTAAAAGTAATGATATTTCCAGTTTGCGCATCATCTTGTTGTATTCCTCACTACTAATAATGTATTATCATGACTCACGCTGTTTCTTTCACGATTCACGACTCCTATGAAAATATTCGAAAAAACAAGTTTGTAAATCTGAATAATATTTAGTTGTGCTATTTAATATATTAGAAAATAATAAATATATAAAATTAATTTGGTTTGTCTCATAATTTATTGTTTTATTTGTCCTTACAATTAACAAGATAACATTAAGCACAACTGAAAACAAGATTATGAACACAGATTCATTAAAAAAGGCGTTGCCTTTTGCCTTATTGATTATTGTCGCCATTGGCGCATTATTTATCCCAAGCGTTACTTTTTTCGATGATGGAGGAAAGATTTATGTTCCTGCCGATATTGCCTGGATGCTCGTAGCAACCGCAATGGTTTTTCTCATGACACCCGCTCTCGCCTTCTTTTATGGTGGTATGGTGCATCGCAAAAACATACTTTCTACTATGATGAAGAGCGTAGTGGCTGCCGGTATTGTATCCGTAATTTGGGTAGTGGTAGGTTATAGCCTTTGTTTTGGAGAAACAATCCATGGTATTATAGGTAATCCAATGACACACTTGTTCTTTAAAGGAGTTTTCTCAGGTGCCCCTAAGTTGCAGGGAGCAACCTCCAATCTTACTATTCCTTTGGCTTTATTTGCCATGTTTCAGCTCATGTTCGCTATCATTACCCCTGGTTTGGTGGTAGGAGCTGTTGCCGAAAGAATCAAATTTGTTTCTTATACGCTTTTTATTATTCTCTTTAGCTTGCTGGTGTATGCTCCATTAGCGCACTGGACCTGGCATCCAAATGGTATTCTGGCACAGATGGGGGTACTCGATTTCGCGGGTGGTACCGTCGTTCATATCTCCGCAGGTTGCGCTGCACTTGCAGGGGCACTCGTACTTAAAAGAAGAAAGTCGCATATCGAGAGAAAAGAAATTCCCCCTTCCAATATTCCCTATGTATTAATTGGTACAGGACTACTTTGGTTTGGCTGGTTCGGGTTCAATGCCGGCTCTGCTCTCGCCGCAAATGGTATTGCTATTTCTGCCTTTGCTACCACCAATACTGCCGCAGCTGCAGCAGGTCTGTCATGGATGTTCTTCGATGTACTTAAAGGTAAAAAACCTTCAGTTCTCGGTTTCTGTATCGGTGCTGTGGTAGGCTTAGTTGCTATCACCCCTGCTTCTGGCTTCGTGTCCGTTCCGCATAGTATTTTTATCGGTGTTATCGCAGCTATCGTTTCCAATGTTGCAGTGCATATCAAATCAAAATCTAAAGTAGATGATACGCTCGATGTATTCCCTTGCCATGGTCTAGGTGGAATGGTCGGAATGATTCTTACAGGGATATTCGCCACCAAAACAGTCAATAGTGCTGGAAATGATGGATTGTTCTTTGGCAATGCACACTTCTTCTTTACACAGTTAAAAGGACTGGCAATTGTTGTCGCTTATAGCTTCTGGGTATCTTGGCTGATATTCAAATTTATCAACTGGATTGCGCCTATCAGAGTATCTGAACTGGAAGAAGAAATAGGCCTAGATGAATCTCAGCATGATGAAAAATATTATCAGGGTACTTTATTGGTACAGAATGTAGATAAAGATGAATTGATTGAAAAATCCTTGCATTAATAGTGTAAATGAATGTATCAATTTTCAAACTTCATTTATCAATTGATTTGGACATTCCGCTTATATGGCAAGTAAAGTTACACTGATAAAAGTATCAGTCATTTTATCAGTGTAATTTGAGAATTAATATGATTCAGCAAAAGAATGTTGGTGCACTGCCTCACTTAAAAAGTTGGGCAACACTTTACTATAGGTAAAACGAATTTTATCGGGATCCTGCAATTGTTCAATCATGTTTTTCCACTTGGCTTCGCCATGATTGTCTATTACGTTTTTCTTTTTATCTTCCCTTTGCAGGTACATACTCATCCCTATTGCATCGGCCTCGGGATGGAACTGTGTGCCAATCATAAATTCATTGAAACGGATAGCCATCACTGCACGCTCGTAAGGAACATGAGAACGCTCTTTTTCTATAGCAAGAATAGACGCGCCCAAGGCCCTTAACTGTGCATGGTTGTGCTCTATTACCTGGTAATCTCTGCTATCAACGGCATAGAAAGGATCTTTAAGTTCATCAAAAACCACCTCGCCATTACCATTGTCTATTCGGTGAATTGGGAAGACCCCGAAAGAAGTAGACTTGCGTTTACATACCGTAGCTACTTTAAAATACCTGCATGCCAACTGAAAACTATGGCAGATAAAGAAGACATACTTTTTGTTGGTATTACTGCCATTCCATTCATTAATAGCAGTAAGCCAGTTCATATATTTATTATCCCATTCTGTACCTTCGGAATCCAGCGGAGAACCAGGGCCGCCACTGGAAATAAATACATCGTATTCACTAATTTCTGGGTACTGTAAATGTTGTCGTACCTCGAATATTTTGTATTCAATAGTATACCCATTATTCTTCCCCCAATTCAGGATAATATCGTTGATACAGCGCATTCCCTGATTCTCGAAACCTTCGTATAAATCGAGAATAGCAATGCGTAATATAGGATCACTCTTTAAGTGCATTATTCAATCAGTTCTTTTAGTATAATAATATTAACTAAGGTAGCTTAAGTTCGTTTTAGGAGATAAAGCCAATAGTGTTTCATACATCAGTTGTATAGTCTGCTCGATATCCGATTTATGTACCATCTCAACGGTGGTATGCATGTAGCGTAAAGGCAGTGAAATAAGTACAGAAGGACAACCATCATTTGAGTATGCAAAGCTATCGGTATCGGTACCTGTGCTGCGACTTACCGTACGCATTTGAAGGTTGATTTTTTGTTTCTCCGCTACATCCTGTACAAACTGTAAAAGCTTGTTGTGTACAGCAGGTCCGTAGCAAGGAGAAGGGCCTTTACCACAAGAAACATCGCCTTCGATATTCTTATTAATCATTGGCGTTTGTGTATCGTGTGTAACATCGGTAATGATAGCAATATCTGGTTTAATTCTACGTGCAATCATCTCTGCTCCACGAAGACCAATCTCTTCCTGTACTGCATTTACAATGTATAATCCAAAAGGAAGTTTCTTTTTATTTTCTTTCAATAAACGAGCTACTTCAGCAATCATGAATCCACCAATACGGTTATCGAAAGCACGACCAATTAAATAATCGTAAGCCAGTTCGTCGTAACCTTCTTCATAGGTAACAACGGAGCCAATATGTATGCCTAAAGTCTCTACTTCTTTCTTGGTTCTTGCACCACAATCGAGGAATAGATTATCAGTTTTTGGAGCCGGTTCTTTTTGTTCCGGATTACTCATACGGGTATGAATTGCAGGCCAGCCAAAGACAGCTTTTACAGATCCTTTTTTGCCATGAATTAAAACTCGTTTAGCAGGTGCAATCTGATGATCAACACCGCCGTTACGTTTTAAGTATATTAATCCCTGATCGGTAATGTAATTTACAAACCAGCTAATTTCATCTACATGTGCTTCTATAACCACTTTAAATGGATGCGTTGGATTTATTACACCAACAGCAGTTCCATAAGGATCCATAAACTGGGTATCAACATAAGGCTTTAAATAATCGATCCACAGCTTTTGTCCGCCTATTTCAAACCCTACAGGAGAAGGCGTATTGATATAGTTTCTGAGGAAAGCATAAGATGCATCGGTAAGAATACTTTTCTTTTTAGGGACTGCTTTCGATTTTTTAGCTTTTGCCATGATATGTTATTTAAATGCTTGTTCTTAAATATTAGTAAACACAACCTGTGCTCTGTTGCAAAATAAAGAGAATTGATAATTAAGGATAAAATTAATATTATCAGTGGAACAAAAAGTGGGGATAAGCTAAGTTTTGCACTTCATTATTTTAGGAATAGAAGGTGGGATTAATTCTTTATAAATCGGATTAAACCCAGATTATGCATTAGAATTCGAGAGGTGAGCTACAAATACAATAAAGGCGAATATTTGAGCAGATTTTTTGTTAGCAATCATAGTGAACTATGGTAATAACGAAAAATCAAGCAAATATTCGTGTTTGAAGTATTTGGAGTTTGTAATTGAATTCCTATTGCGTAATCAGGGTTAAATAGTAGCTTTGCCAAAATATTTAGTTATGCCATCATTTGATATTGCCAGCAAAGTTGATTTGCAAACCCTTGATAATGCAATCAATACGGTAAAGAAAGAAATAGATAACAGATTTGATTTCAAGGGTTCACATGTAAAGATTGATCTGGATAAAAAGGA
Organism: Bacteroidota bacterium; assembly: GCA_037129215.1. Lineage (GTDB taxonomy): Bacteria > Bacteroidota > Bacteroidia > Chitinophagales > Chitinophagaceae > CANFLJ01. The sequence goes on from JBAXVH010000116.1 coordinate 4,785, forward strand.
TTATAAAATATCCTTAGAGGTAGAGAGTGAAATGAAGATGAAGCAGGTTATTGATG
>JBAXVH010000117.1:0-4836 GCA_037129215.1 Bacteroidota bacterium
CAAGGCTTACCAAACATTACAAAAACTAATAACCCTTCAATAGATGAATATACTGGACACTATAATAGCCCATAAAAGGGTAGAAGTGCAAAAGCGTAAGGAGCATGCTTCTAATAAAAATATAGTACTTGAAAAGCAACCATATTTTGAGAGGCCAACTATTTCGTTAAGAGAGTTCTTACTCGATCCTGCAAGAACAGGAATTATTGCAGAATACAAACGGAAGTCGCCCTCTAAAGGTGTTATAAATGATAGGGCTACCGTGAAAGAAGTAGCCGAAGCCTATGCACAATTTGCATCGGGCATATCTATCCTGACCGACGAAGAATTCTTTGGGGGTACAATGGATGATTTACAAAATGCCCGACATAATAATATTCCCATCCTTCGTAAAGATTTTATGATTGATGAGTTTCAGATTATAGAAGCCAAAGCAATAGGGGCTGATGTTATTTTGCTGATAGCTGCCTGTTTGTCTGTACAAGAAGTTCAGCAGTTTGCTAAACTGGCTAAGAGTCTTGGCTTAGAAGTTTTACTGGAAGTACATAACGAAGAAGAGCTTGGTCATGTTTGCGAAGCTATTGATTTTGTAGGGGTAAACAATAGAAACCTGAAGACCTTTGAAGTGAATATTGAGACTTCATTAAAGTTGTTTGATAAAATACCTGCCGAAAAATTAGCCATTGCTGAAAGTGGGATTTCTGAAACCGATTCTATTGTAACTTTGCGAAAAGCAGGTTTTAAGGGTTTTCTGATAGGAGAGAACTTTATGAAAGAAGCTGATCCAGCGATTGCCTTTGCCAGATTTGTAACAGCACTAAATTCAAAACTGGTATGAGAGTAAAAGTATGTGGAATGACTAATATAGATCAAGTGAAACAACTTGATGAACTGGGCGTAGAATTTTGTGGTTTCATATTCTATCCCAAATCTCCCCGTTATATTTTTAAGCATGTTCCATCTACTGAAATTAAAAAGTTAAAAGGAAATATTAATAAAGTTGGGGTATTTGTGAATGCATATACCGATGAAATAGTTAGAGTTGTAGATGATTGTGGGCTTTACCTGGTACAACTACATGGCGATGAAACCCCCAGGGAATGCGAGAAAATTTCCAGCTATGTAACCACCATTAAAGCCTTTAGACTGGGGAATGATGATAATATTTTATGGAAAATAAAGGATTATCAGGATGTGGTAGATATGTTTATGTTTGATACCGAGGGGGCAGGATATGGAGGAACTGGCACGAAGTTTGATTGGACTAAGCTGATGGGATTAGATATAAAGAAGCCTTTTTTTCTAAGTGGTGGCATTCAGCCTGAAGACTACCATAAATTACAGGAATTCAGGAAGGATTCGGTAGGAAAAGACCTGTTTGCTGTGGATATTAACAGCAAATTCGAAATTTCTCCTGGGGTTAAGGATATTAATTTAGTCAATTCCTTCGTTAATAATATCAAACGTTTATAGATAAGTTATATTTTCTAATCAAATGAGATTCAAAGTTTTACTAATTACGGCACCAATATTACTACTGAACTGTGGTTTTGTAGTATCGCAATCTATCAAGGGATTGCTGATACCAAAGGCTAATCAGTCCATGACTTTGTTGCCACAAAGTAAGACTATTCAACAGGTAACCAATATTGCAAAAGATAGTACCAGTTCTTTTCAAAGCGCTAATTTACCAAAGGGAAGTTTTGTTCCTAAAGCTGGTCAGAATAATACCTTTTTGCCTGTTAGCTTAAGACCCAAAACAATTGTTGCTGAAGCAAGTAGCGTTTCCAATAAGGTTGTACAGAATTTAAAACAACAAAATAGCACAATCAATAATACGATTGAGCAAGCTGCTTCAACCGGAGAAACTGTTGATACAACCGGGTTCTCTAAAATACCTACTCTGGAATCGGTGTCTGTTCAAAATCCTGTATCTGGTTTAGAACAGGTAGATACCACCAGACTCTTAAGTATGAAGAGTGGGGTTCCCGGCGGAATATCATCTTCAAATTTTTCGTCCAGAGAAACAGTAGATACTGCGAGATTATTAAGAATGAAATCTGGTATTAAGGGTAACATTGAAACTGCTAAAAAATCTATTGAAACGGTAGATACTGCTCATTTGTTGAGATTAAGGAATACTGATGCGCCGACTTATATTTCACATGCTGGATCTTTTTATGAAACGGTGGACACGGCAACACTAATTGCCAGAAACAAACCAAAGTTTGTGCAGGATACAAATGTTTATAGACCTAAACTAATTTATCAGGCAAAAACAATTAACGGTACCATTTTACCTTTCAAAGGGATTAATACTGTATTTCTTCCATATCACGAAGATACTACTAATGTATTAGCCCCTTTACCAGATGAAGTTAAAGATGCATTTAATTTTCCTGGATCAAACAATTTTACACCTGCTACTCCTAAAGGAATTGGACAACTGGATGATTTGCAACCAATTGATTCTGTCCACGATATTGTTGCACAAAGCCCATTAGGTCAGTTAGATGAACTTCCTCAGACATATAATGGAGGTGGAAATAATAATTTTAATACTGGTTCATACAAGTTTGCCAATAATCAACTTTATCAGGATACTGTAAAGGTTCATAGTGATAAAAAAGGTAAAACTTTTTCGGGGACTTTAATCTCCAAAGCAGGTAAATCATCTTTGCTTCAACCTGAGGTTGTTCAGAAAGATACTACCACTGTAGTTCAAGGATCAGTTGTGGATGGAGCCAGTCCTTTCTACCTTGCACCTGCTGGTAATCCTGATGAATTGAAGGTTACTTTTTTTGTAAATCAGGCAGGTAAGTATTCAGTTGCCATTTATAATGCTGCATATATAATTAACCTAACTCAGTTTGGATATATTCAGGATTATTCTTTCAGACCTGAACTTAAAAAAGATGCTACCAATAGCAGCATACATAAAAATCCATTGGGGTTAGTGGATAATATTGCAGGTACACCTATTGAATATTCTGAAACGCATACCGTTACTAAAGTAGGTAACTGGGTTATTAAGTATACGTTTGATGATATGATTAAAAGCGTTGGGATTTATAGTGTGTTGTATAATAGCAATGCCAGTGTAAAGAAAATTGATCACTATAAAGTAATATACGATCAGAATAAGGTGGCTTTTGGAGTAGAAGAAAGTAGTGGTTTAGTTATTTTTAAACCAGAGGAAAGAAGGAAATAATATTTCTGGGTTTCTTCTAATCTCAATAGAAATATTTTGGAACAGTTTATCACGTATCAACAACCCAACGAGTATGGGTACTATGGAAAATTTGGTGGAGCATACATTCCCGAAATGCTTCACAAGAATGTGCAGGAACTGAAAGATAGTTACTTGTCTATTATTGAGTCGGAAGACTTTCAACAACAATTTCAGGCTTTACTAAAAGACTATGCCGGAAGGTACACTCCGTTGTATTATGCCAAAAGATTAAGTGAGCTTTATCAGACTAATATTTATTTAAAGAGGGAAGATTTATGTCATACCGGTGCCCATAAAATTAACAATACAATCGGTCAAATTTTGCTAGCAGAACGTTTGGGCAAGAAAAGAATTATTGCCGAAACTGGTGCTGGTCAGCATGGTGTAGCAACTGCTACAGTTTGTGCATTGAAGGGGTTGGAATGTATAGTGTATATGGGGGAAAAAGATATTGAAAGACAGGCTCCTAATGTGGCACGTATGAAAATGTTAGGCGCTACCGTAGTGCCTGCAACCAGTGGTAGTAAAACTTTGAAAGATGCAACAAACGAGGCTATTCGCGACTGGATTAATCATCCCAATGATACTCATTATATAATAGGAAGTGTGGTAGGGCCGCATCCTTATCCTGATTTAGTAGCACGTTTTCAAAGTGTAATTAGCCATGAAATAAAATGGCAATTGAAGGAAAAGATAAATACAGAACTTCCCGATTATGTAATAGCCTGTGTTGGTGGAGGTAGTAATGCTGCTGGTGCTTTCTATCATTTCTTAGATGATTTGTCGGTTAAGCTGGTGGCTGTGGAAGCTGCTGGTTTAGGTGTTCATTCCGGATATAGTGCAGCAACTACTACGCTTGGTGTTCCTGGTATTTTGCATGGAAGTAAAAGTATTGTAATGCAAACTTCCGATGGTCAGGTAGTAGAGCCTCATAGTATTTCCGCAGGATTGGATTATCCTGGTATTGGTCCTTTACATGCGCATTTATTTGATAGTAAAAGAGCACTTTTTTTAGATGCTACTGATGAGGAAGCATTGAATGCTGCTTTTGAATTGGCGAAGCTGGAAGGCATTATTCCTGCATTGGAAAGTGCCCATGCTTTAGCGGTGTTGAAGAAGATGAAGTTTAATAAAGAAGATACTGTGGTGATCTGTTTAAGTGGCAGAGGCGATAAAGATCTTGCTACTTATATGACCGCAATGGAAAAGATGTAGTTTTGAGGAGACAGGAGAAATACAGCGTTTAAGTCGTTTAAAGGAATGCAATTTAAAGGTGAGAGATATATGATAAAATTGATTCGAATTTGTTATAACCGACCAATATGAGCAGACTAAAAACATTATTTAATCATAAGAAAGAAAAAGTACTGAATGTGTATTGTACTGCAGGTTTCACTAACCTGAATAGTACAATGGAAGTAATACATGCTCTTGCTGCTAATGGTGCCGACCTGATAGAGCTGGGAATGCCTTACAGCGATCCTCTGGCAGATGGCGAAACTATTCAGGAAAGTAGTGCTGTAGCTTTGAAAAATGGTATGACTATTCAGGTATTGTTCGATCAGTTAAAACAACTTCGTACCAATAATATTTCAGACCCAATT
>JBAXVH010000118.1:0-4829 GCA_037129215.1 Bacteroidota bacterium
CGGTAATAGTACCTGTATTCTCGGTACCGTCTTCCAGTTCTATTCTTACTATATCGCCAACGGCTATAGGGTTGGTAGAAGTAAGCCCTTCTATTTTAAAAGAACCTTTTAGTCTTGCCTTATAAGTATAGCCATCCTTATCTTTTACTATGTACCAGCTCCCCGTAGATTTATAGACTGTTGCCTGCATAATAATAGGTTTAAATAACCACCAGTTCGTAGAACTCTTCGGGGTTAAGATATTTCTTAGCAAGCTCCTGCAAGGTGTCTGGTGTAATAGTTTTAATGGTATGAATCGATTGACTAAAATAATCTGCTTCCATGCCATTCAGTATATAGTTTTTCCAACGCGAAATAGTCTGGAATGGACCATCAAGATCGGAAAGCAGACTACCCATCATAAAGTTCTTTACCAGAAATAGTTCATCGTCTTCAACCGGCGCTGTTCTTAGCTTTTCCATTTCTTTATAGGTCTCTTCTATGGTTGCTTCGCATACATCTCTTCCTGCTTCTGTACTAATCATCCAGGCCGAAGTATGTATATGATTCTGCAGGTAAGAATGAATGCCATAGGTATAGCCTTTATCCTCTCTTATATTATCCATTAATCTTGACCCAAAGAATCCACCAAAAATGTTGTTCAGTATCTGTACCCCAATAAAATCGGGATGATGACGGTTGTGGAACGGACGGGCCATTCTGATAGCACCCTGTACTCCATTGGCATCATTGGTAATTCTGTACTTTCTCTCTACCGCAGGGGCAGGCACTATCTTTTTAAGTTCGAGTGCATTATTATTAAATGGCAAAGAGCCAAAGAATTTATTCAGACTTTCTTCTATATCTACCGGTAGTTTTCCGGCAACAAACAACATACATTTCCCATGGGTATAGTACTGTTTAAAAAACTGTACCAGCTGCTCTCTTTCCAGATTATCATAGTCTGCTATAGAAGAATAACGGCCATAAGGATGATCGAATCCATACACATATTCATCTATTAATCTGGCAGCAACAAACTCGCATTTTTTAAGGTTTACTTCCAGCTTTTGCTTATGATTCTGCTTATAGATAGCCAGCTCCTCTTCGGGGAAAATGGACTCCGATAATACTTCTGCTACGAGGGGCAATAGATGAGGAAGATGTTTATTTAAAGTATGTAAAGTAACCGTAGCAGTTTCGTTGTAACAGCCTCTGCTAAGATGCGCGCCATAAAAGTCTGCTATTTCATTTATGGCATATGCCGATTTGTTGGTAGTGCCATTTTTCAGCAACACATTGGTAGCACCTGCTACTATTCCTTTTTCTTCGAACCAGTTACCGGCATAAAACACAAATTCTATCTGTGTAAGTTCCTGTGCACCTGCATCTATGGAATAAACCGGTACGCCATTATCGAGGGTAAAATGACGGTAAGGTTTTAGTTGTAAATCAAAATCAACAGCGTTTACTATGTTGGGCGTTTCTTGTCTGTTCAGCATACTTATTATATATATGTAGAGTACTTCTAAATTTATAAGCCGCAAATATAACGGTAGGAGGGGTGAATAGAAGGATAGATAATATACGATTTATTCATTTTAATTATTTCCAGGAAAACAGATAATACAATTTATCTGATATATATCATACTCACTACCACTAAAGGTCATTTAATTACTTAATATTTACCTCCACTTTTGCATTTCCCCATTTGGTGTACCTATCTGGTCATAATTACATCATCTCATTTTTTATTGCGTTCAATGTTTCAGTATGCTTTTAGTAAAGTGTTATTCTATTGTTGCTCCTTTTATTCTTTATGGCATGATAATTTGCCAGATAGGAATAATGGCAGCTATGGTAGGGTATCCGGATAGTTATACAGGTATCCCTTTTTACTTGAAGCCTTATCCTTTTTTGTACAAAGTGCTTCCAGTTAGTACAGTTTCTACAATATCTATTATTTCCATAACTCCACCAGATCTCCAAGGAGTTCCAGTATTTTATAAAGGACAGATTTTAGCAATAAACCTTGAGAAAGCACTATTAAAAATACGTCCACCATACCTACATTCTTTTCCTTCTATACTCATGGCTAATCTTGGAGGGCTTATAGCTGTTCACTTGCAGTTAGCCACTGTTCCATAGATACAAGCGGGAGTTCCTCCACATTCAGTAGGACTATACAATTTCAATAACAGTATTCCCTGATACAAGAGTACAGGCACTGAAATTTTATTATTAAAACATTTTCGATCATTATTTAATTTACAAGTATGTATTTCGTTAAAAACAACAATTTAGCTTTCGCTCAACAAATTATGTTATTAGGAATAGCTATGCCGGAATTGGCTACCGTTTTTGGTTTTACTGTAAAACAGGTAGCTGCAGCAATGGCAGATGCCAATTTTATGCTATGGATGACCAATTCGGCTAATCTTTCAGAAAAACACATGCACGAGTATGTGGATTATGTAGATGCAGTTCGTCATGATGCTACTGGTTCAGTAATTTTGCCTGTGCCTCAAAGTCCTGTAAACCCCGATTCATCGGTTGTAGTACCCGTAGGTATACAAGCAAGGTATGTTCAGAATATTAATCAGATTAAAGGAAACCCTAATTGTTCCAACGATCTTTTAAAGAAGCTGGATGCAGTAAGTATAGTTGCTCACAAAGATTCTTTACAGGATAAACCATCTATAAGTGTAGCACTGGATGGTGGTTTTCCTCAAATTAGTTTTCATAAGTATGGGTATACTGCTGCAAACCTGTATAAAAACAGTGGTACGGGTTATGGCGATAAACCTTTTAAAACCATGACCATGGTAAAATTTAAAGATGAATCACCTTTACCTGCTACTGGTATCACTCAGCTGATTAAATATAAGATGATGTATCTTTTGAAAGATAAAGAAACGGGGTTAATGAGCGATGAAGTAAGTATAATAGTAGGAAGTAAATAAGATGCTGTAAAACCATTCTGATTTACCGGAATTTTTATTTAAAAAAGGCTTTTGATTAATTATAAAATCAAGAGCCTTTTTATGTATGTAATTGAATACCCAATTTATTGTAAAATAGTAAATATTCTTTCAAATAAACTGATGCCTCGCCAAACATTATTCATTTATTTTGAATATAATTTGATTAGTTGTTAATTAATTTCACCGCTTTGTTTAACCTTTTCACCGTAAAAGCACTTCTTTTTAACTTCATTAACACTAAATTAACAGAAATGCTACATTAAATTTTTATTAACCTATTGTTTAATTAAATTTTCTCGTAAATATTTGTAAACTGATTCTCCAAATATCTGATTAACTTATTGATTTTTTAAATAAACAAAGTAAAATCTTGTTTATGGTGGCTAATTTATCATTGATAAAAAATGGCTGCTGTAAATATATTTTTATGGGGTAAAAAAAGTAAAAAAATATTATAAAAAGCTATTATTTAATTCCATATTTCCGTACCATTTTTTAACAACAATTTTCCGTTCATGAAACACTTTTACGTCAAAACAAAACCAAAAACTATGAAGACAAGAATTCTTCTTATGCTCGGGTTATTCCTTTCCTGCTCAGTTCTTACTGTTGCAATGGCTGGAACAACCGAAAAAACGTCAGTTAGAACTGGCTTAAGATCTAACTTTACATGGGGACATACCGGTTCTCATCTTTCTGACTGTACCGATTCGGTATATGTTTCGAATACCACTTCCGGAGGAACGGGTAACAATGTGTATACCTGGTATTTTGGTGACGGTTATTCAGTTACTACCACTTCAACAGATGTTATAGGACATAAGTACGCTTATGCTGGATCTTATAATATTCAATTGAATGTAATTGATAACAATAGAAACTATTCCACTAAGACTATCACTATTACTACTACCGGTACTGCTGCAAGTGTTAGCGCAAAATCTGCAGTTTATGGACCAACCTACACTGATACAACAGGTGCTGTGCTATTAAATGGCGGTAACAGTACTTCTTCGTATGGTACTTTAAATTATTTATGGACATTAACTACTGGCTCACATGTAACTACATATTCTACTCAGAATGTATCCTTCTCAGTTAACAGATCTACAGGTGATTCGGCTTATACTGCTGTTCTAAAAGTTACTGATGTAGCTACTGGTTGCAGACAAAGTACAGATACCGTTCATTTTACTATTAACAGATTTGTTGCTTCATTATCACCAAACTTCAGTACATCGAATACAGCATCAGTGTTAGATCATTGTGCTGATTCAGTAATCTTTACGAATACTACATCAGGTGGAGCGGGATCACAAAGCTATACCTGGTATTTTGGAGATGGTGGAAGTTATACTACAAGCTCTAAAGCAGCATTTGGACATAAATACATCAATGCAGGACCATTTAATGTACAATTAAGTGTAACTGATAGCGCAAGAGGAACAGTAACGGTAACTAAATCAGTAAGTACAACAGGAACAGCTCCTGCGATTATTGCAAGAGCAACATCATACGGTCCTACTTATACCGATACAACCGGAACTGTACTATTGAACGGTGGAAACAGTTCAGTAGCTTCAGGAACAGGAACATACTTATGGACATTAACAGGCGGAACAACATTTGCAACACAAAATGCTACCTATGTAGTAAACCGTACAAATGCAGATCAGTCTTTCACTGCTAAACTGAAAGTTTCAGATGTTACAGGATGTAGAGCAGATTCAGCTACTGTAAGCTTTACTATTAACAAACTTGTACCAGCATTGACTGTAAACTTCAGTACATCAAATACAACATCAGTATTAGATCATTGTGCTGATTCAGTAATCTTTACGAATACTACATCAGGTGGAGCGG
>JBAXVH010000119.1:0-4771 GCA_037129215.1 Bacteroidota bacterium
TCTGGCGGGAAAGGGAAGTCATGTATATGATATTATTCCTGAGATCTGGCATGGTATACAACCTGTTTATTTCCCAGCCATGTGGATGCCTTATTGTATAGCGGTCTTCCATAACTTCGATTTAAGATGGATAACAGTTACTGCCATCTTCTCATCGGTAATACTATTCTTTGCATTGCTACGCCCAATGAAGCATCAGATTCTAACGTTGATAGCCTCGCTGTTTATGTTCATTACGCTTTGGTGGATACTCTCTTCTGAAGCCTCTGGTATAATACCTTATACAGAAGAGGGCATCATTATTTTCTATTATAGTATACTGGCGCTGGCATTGTTTACGGATAGTTTTATCTTCTTAGGAGTAGCAATTTCGTTATGTGTTCTTAGTCGCTATGCATTGGCTGGATGGTTGCCTGCAATGCTGGTTTACTGGATATGGGCTAAACAGTATAAAGGACTATTGAAGATAGTTATTACCGGACTCTCCTTACTGGTATTGCTGATGTTGTTGCCATTTGGAATAGGGGTATTTCAACGTTTATTTTTTCTACCAGGCGAGTATATCGATTTTGCTAAAAGGGTCTGGAACGATTCTCCACATCTGTTTAATATAACCCTCGGGTTTGCTAAATATTTTGGAAAAGAGGGTATACTTCTGCAACATAAGCTACTGCTGATTTCTGCTTTAGGGTTACCCACTATCTTCATGACTATTGGTTTATATTACCATAAAACAAAGAAGAATATTACCTTGAAACATTTACCCATTGCCATATTAAAGATTGGGCTGGTAATATTTTATTGCATGATAGATGTGCCATATCTGTACCTGTTTTATACTTCCTTATTCTTTAGCTTTATTGTGGTAGTGATGAGTTTGAGAATAGAAAATCAGGAAGTAGGAGAAAGGAGATAGCATACAGCATAAATACAAATACTATGAAGATTATTACTTGCGATACTTCTTACTCCAGTCAGATATTAGCCATCTTTAACGAGGCTATATTGAATACAACCGCTTTGTATGACTACTATCCAAGAACCGAAAAGATGATGGAAGACTGGTTTGCTACTAAACAAAAAGGCAATTATCCAATCATTGGATTAGTAGATGAACAAAATACTTTGCTGGCATTTGGGACTTATGGAATGTTTAGAGAAAGACCTGCCTATAAATATACTGTTGAGCACTCTTTATATGTACATACTGCGCATCAGGGTAAGGGGTATGGTAAGATTATATTACAAGAAATTATTGATGCTGCAAGAGCGCAGGATTATCATACTCTGGTTGCAGGAATTGATGCGGCAAATGAGGTTAGTAAAAAGCTACATAGATCCTTTGGGTTTAAACATTGTGGCACCTTGCCAGCGGTTGGTTTTAAGTTTGGCGGCTGGCTTAATCTGGACTTTTATCAGCTAATACTTGATACACCATTGAAGCCGGTAGATGGATAAAAAAAGACCTCGAATATATATTCGAAGTCTTTTAATAATGTATAAAGAGTATTGTGTATTAAGCTGTAGCTTTTTCTTGTTTCATTTCTACCCAATGAATAATCTTTTCTGCTTCTTCCAGTCCGGCGGAAACTATCTTAGAATTCTGTTCACCATCATATCCCATTACTAAATGAAGTGTATGATAAGCGCTATTGAAAACCGTTACTATCTTTTTATCTTCTTTTGCTAAAGCCGCCTGATACCATTCTACACTTTTTCTTGTTTTTCTCGCTCCTCTAAAATAGCCATCTAAAGCCATCAGTATTCCAGTGTATGCAGTATGTCCAGCCATCTTTACATATTTCATATCCTGATAATAGCCATCTTCCTTATGTGCCTTTTCTCTTAATATTTCTTTGGCATTATCGATATACCTGTTTGCCTCCTCGATATATTTCATAATATCTATTTGTGTAAAGTTACCGGAAACGGGTATAGTATATCAGAAATGAATCCTGACAAACATTAATTTTTAGAAACCCTTTCTGCAAGCCATACAAACTCCTTGATAAAGTTATCTACAGCGCCTGCGAAAGTAGGATCAAGAAGATTTCCTTCAGCATCAAACTTCTTATCCATAAATGGCGTTACCAGCATATTTGGAGAAGCAATACCAAACAACCCTGCTATTAATAAAAACAACTGCTGAGTACTTCTCATTCCACCTAATCCTCCTACAGAACCGGTAACTATACCAAATGTTTTGTGTGCTTGTTTAGGGAAATGATCGAATAGATTTTGTAATGCAGGAGAATAGCCCGCATTATACTCTGGCGTAACAAGGATAAATGCGTCTGCAGCAAACATTTGTTCTGCCAGTGCTTTATATTTTTCAGGAGTCTTTTCTACTGAAGAAAACACGGATTGCAACAAAGGCAAATCATGTTCTCTTACATCTACAATACTGATAGAGTGGCCCGTTTCAGACAACTTTTGTTGAAGTGTAAAGCAATACGGTGTGTAACGCTTTCCTTTCTTGGACTACCAGATACAATTGCAATATTCATATTTATTATATTTAAAAAGAGGGGCTAAAGTACAGCCCCTCTTTTAATACTTTGAAATTATTTACCTTGTTTAATGATTCCTAAGTAAGAATTTTTATTCAAACCTATAGCCAAAGCATTTACAAGTAATAATATTAAGCCAATACCTGGTTGATGAGCAATGAATAATTCAAACAAAAGAATGTTAACTGTTACAGGTGCAATTAGTAACAATCCTAATGCTCTTGTTGCAGGTACCAATAATAGTATTGCACTCATAACTTCAATTAGCTTAACAACTAATAGATATTTGCTGGTGTATAATAGACCGGTAAATGTTCCAGCATCACCACTCATTGGTGGCATAGGAATAAAATGGAAGAAATAGTTTAAACCGAATACCAGATAAACTACCGCTAACAGGTAGGAAGGAATTTGTTTTATCATGATTACGCTTGTTTAATTAATTGAACACTCATTATTAATTTCACTTCTTCACTCACCATGATGTTTCCTGCTTCTGTAACTGCATCCCAGCTTAAGCCGAAATCTTTACGGTTGATTTTGCCATTCAATTCAAAACCTGCTTTTACCTGACCCCAAGGATCTGTAGCGGTTCCGCCTAATTCTACATTCAATACTACCGATTTAGTTACTCCTTTAATAGTAAGATCTCCGGTAAGTGCATACTCATCACCACCTTTAGGCGCAAAAGAAGTAGAGCTGAAGGTTAAAGTAGGAAAAGCTTCAGCAGCAAAGAAGTCTTCAGACTTAAGGTGACCATCTCTTTGCTCATTGTTTGTTGAGATGGAATTCACATCAGCACTAAAGCTGATTTTAGCATCAGAGAAGTCTTCTTTCTTGCTCTCTAATGTTCCTTCAAAAGAAGTAAAGCTACCAGAAACGGTAGTGATCATAAGGTGTTTTACCTTGAAATTGATTTCGCTGTGTGCAGCGTCGATTTTGTAAACTGACATAATTGTAATGTTTATAAATGATGATTAATTAACTAATTCATTGGAACGTCTATTAACAAAAACTCCGCATCGGAAGTGGTGGTAATAGTTATCGTATCCGTGTCGTAAATTCCTAAGGCATCTCTTTTGCCAAGCAGTTGTTCCCCAACAGTTACGCTACCTTCAATCACAAAAAGATATACGCCATTTCCTTTTTTGTTGATGGTATAGTCTGTAGTTTTTCCTGATTCAAATTTACCAAGACTAAACCAGGTGTCCTGATGTACATAAAGCGCTTCCTGATTGTTGGGAGCTACTACTGTTTCTAATTTATTTTCTCTTTCAGTAGGAAGGAAAGTCTTTTGGTCGTATCTCGGCGTTATGTTCTTCTCTTTTGGAAATACCCATATCTGCAACAGGTTTACAAAGTCTGTTTTACTATGGTTAAATTCTGAGTGGTACAAGCCTGTTCCAGCACTCATTACCTGAACATCGTATTGTTTTATAACCCCATGTCCTCCGGTGGAATCTTTGTGCTCCAAAGCCCCGGTTAAAGGGATGGTAATAATCTCCATATTGTCATGAGGATGCATACCAAAACCCATACCGCCTTGAACGATATCATCGTTCAAAACTCTTAGCATTCCAAAATGAACCCTGGAAGGATCATAATAATTTCCAAAGCTAAAGCTGTGATGAGCATCTAACCAGCCATGATTTACATGTCCTCTTGATGCAGCTGTGTAAAGTAAAGTTTTCATTGTTATATTTTTATTATGTGTATATACATGTATTATATCAAAAAAAAGGATTACGATTCCTTTGTTCTTATTTTCTCTAATAATTCACTGATTACTATTGCTTCTTCTTCTGTTAAATCAATTAAGCTATCCATTGTTTTATCCATTACTACAGTACAGGAATCCAATATGGAAATACCGGCTGCAGTAATGTTCATTACGGTCTCTCTTTTGTCTATTTCAGAGGTAGCTCTTTTAACTAATTTCTTTATTACCAAACGGTCTATAATCCTTGGTACGTTTGAGTTTTTCTCAATCATCCTCGAAGCAATATCCTTTACGCACATTTGTTCAGGATGCTTACCTTTTAGTATACGCAAAACGTTGTATTGCTCATGGGTAATACCGAACTCTTTTAATTCTTTTGTAGTAGAAGATTTTAACCACCATGCAGTATATAATATATTCAATCCAGCCTTGTGAATATTACTTTTAAATTTACTGCTTTTAAGTGCTGCTTCCAACTTCATAATGCAAATATATGTATGTACATATAATATTTCCAAATTTATTTTTGGGAGAATATAGG
>JBAXVH010000012.1:0-16050 GCA_037129215.1 Bacteroidota bacterium
TGAAGAATTCCTTGCAAATCTTCTGTTTACTCAAATTTAGATGCGTTTGCCCTGACACATCTATATGTATTATAATCCTAAGATAGATAAATACAGGTGTATATTACGATATTCATGGCCAGGAGTAGATTGTAGTACAAAAAGTAAATATGATGGAGATGCAGCTTTACTAATGTACCAATTACCAAGTGCTTCCGCATATAAAGATGGTATTTGGAAAATGTATCAGTATTGGTATGAAATACAAAATATTCATAATAATAACTATTAACTTTTTGATTAAAATAAAAATTATGTCATTTCAAGATTGTTTAAGTTTAGAGTATGATTTAGTTAAAGATAATTTGATTAGTATTTTATCTAACAACATTAATAAAAATAAAAGATATAACGTAATTTTTTATTCCGATGGTAATTTGCCAACACCGATAAATTGCAAAATATCTATTTATGGTGAATTTGAACTATTTAAGTTTGAATTAATGACATATATTCTTAATAATGACAATATAATTAATTATAATACTTTAGCCTCTGATAGAATTAAACGCGTTTGTTTTATAGTTATTTAATAGCTTAAAATTTTGCATAAAGCTTGCTTAACAGTTTACATAATATTAGCTTCACAGCTTTTTAAATTGAATTTTTAAAAGGCATACAATTAGCGTACTAAAAGGTTGCAAAATGATGATTTGCTATAAATATTGTACCCATTCTAGATCAAAGATTTTATTATTTATATTTTTCCATAGGTTGCATCTATGGCTATTGATATTCAACCCATTCTGGGTTGGATACAATTGGTGAAGGTTAAATGAAAATTTATAGCGGTGGATTACTCGTCTGACGCCCTTTTCTATTTGCTTTATATTAAAAATGGTTCGTAGGGCGTGCTGACGAGTTGAGCGATGTATTTCAAAATCGATAGAAGGGAAAATACAGCCTCTCTGCCCACTAAAAGAGGGTTCTAATACAAATGCAAACATAGCTTTGGAATTGTTGGCGTCTTTTATTTATATCAAATATTGGTAAATACTTATATTTGCTTTACAAATTGTACTATGAGCACTTTAGAATTAAAGGTATATGAAATATTCAAATCAAAGTTTTCTGAACAGGAGGCTGCTACTGTTATTGAATATTTTGAAGCAAAAACCGAACAAAAGTTCTCAGAAAAAAAAGATGTCTTTCTTACCAAACAAGATAAAATTGATTTAATTGAAAAGATTGAAACATCTAAAACTGATATAGTGAAATGGATGTTTACTTTCTGGATAGGTACCATTGGAATTGCAGTACTCTTTTATTTATTAAAGAAATAAAGTAATTAATTGACAATAATTTCTCCTCCTAGCCTCCCTGGACTCCAAAGGAGGGTTCTAATACAAATACAATACTACATAAGATTCTGGCAAATGGTCGTCCCTCTGGGACTTAGCACAAATTCATTATTGTTTTCTACCATAAGGTCATGCCTATGGCATTTTATTATAGCGGGTGTTACCCGTCTGACGCCCCATTTGGTGGTTAGTATTTTAGATTGTTAAGGGGCGTACTGACGGGGGAGCGATGTATTTGTATTGCGTTAGTTGCAGCAGGGAATATCCTTTTTTTTCTGCGCACCCCCATCCCCTAAAGGGGCGTAATACAGCGCAGAAAAAAAAGATAGGAAGAGCAGCAACGGCCGCCTCAGCGGAACGCCCAAAAAACTAATGTGATAATTTGATAATTAGCTAATGTGCTAATGAATACAAACAGCCAAAAACAAGTAAAAAATAACTCCATTAAAAAGCCCCTGAAAGTTATATACTCTCAGGGGCTTTTGTTTATTATTAGTTTTAACTACTTTAGTTTATTTATACTCTCCGTATACCTTTCTTAGCACATCGGCAATTTCGCCTAAGGTACATTTGTTTTCTACTGCGGCTACAACATGTGGCATGAGATTGGTATTTTCTTTTGCAGCATTTTCAATACTGATAAGCGATGCTTCGGCGTTTTGCGTAGAGCGTTCTGCTCTTAGCTGCTTTAGCCTTTCACTTTGCACTGTACGAATACTATCATCGATCTTGAAGCCCGGAATTGGAAGTTCTTTATCGATCGTGAATTTATTAACCCCTACAATAATCTTTTCCTTACTTTCTATTTGTCGCTGATATTCGTATGCACTACGGGCAATTTCTTCCTGGATAAATCCTTGTTCTACTGCGGTAACAGCGCCACCCATTGCATCTATTTTATGAATCAGTTCCCAAGCTTTTTGTTCCACTTCGTTGGTAAGGCTTTCTACATAATAGCTACCTGCCAAAGGATCGACAGTATCTACCACACCACTTTCGTAAGCAACAATCTGCTGCGTACGTAAGGCGATACGGGCAGCTTCTTCGGTAGGCAAACTTAATGCCTCATCGTAACCATTGGTATGCAGGGATTGAGTGCCACCAAGTACGGCCGCCATAGTCTGGATGGTAACACGGGAAATGTTGTTTAAAGGTTGCTGTGCAGTTAAAGTACTGCCACCGGTCTGGGTATGAAAACGCAGCATCATAGCCTTCTCGTCGGTAGCACCTAATTCCTTCATCATGGTAGCCCACATCTTTCGGGCAGCCCTGAACTTGGCTACTTCTTCGAACATATTATTGTGACTATTGAAGAAGAAAGAAAGTCGTTTGCCAAACACATTTATATCCAACCCTTTAGCCAGAGCGGCCTGTACATAAGCCTTTCCATTGCTAAGGGTGAAAGCAATTTCCTGCACAGCGGTACTACCCGCTTCTCTGATATGATAGCCGGAAATAGAGATGGTATTCCATTTAGGCACTTCCTTGCTACACCACTCGAAAATATCGGTGATGATACGCATAGAAGGCTTTGGAGGATATATATAAGTACCCCTTGCGGCGTACTCTTTTAGAATATCGTTCTGAATGGTTCCACTGATCTTTTTAAGATCGGCACCCTGTTGTTTGGCTAAAGCAACATACAATGCTAACAGAATGTATCCGGTAGAATTGATGGTCATGGAGGTAGAAACATCTTCGAGTTTAATACCCTTAAATAAGCGTTGCATATCTTCGATGCTGTCAATAGCTACCCCTACTTTTCCTACTTCGCCTTCTGATAAAGCATGATCGCTATCGTAACCAATCTGGGTAGGTAAATCGAAAGCAACACTTAATCCGCTTACGCCCTGCGACAATAAATAATGGTATCGTTTATTACTTTCTTCGGCAGTGGAGAAACCTGCATACTGGCGCATGGTCCATAGTTTACCACGATACATATCGGGCTGAACGCCTCGGGTAAAAGGGAATAGACCGGGAGCGGCCTCCCCCATCCCCTCCAAAGGAGGGGTGATGAGTGCATCTTCTTTATAATAAACTTCATTGATTTTTATACCGCTGTCGGTGAATTTTTCAGTAGCCATAACAAACGTTTGTAGGCGCAAATGTAAGCAAGTTGTAGGTTATAAGTAGTAAGTATTAGGTTGTAAGTAGTAATTGTAGAATGATTAATTTAATCTTTAGTAGCGTGAGTCATGAGTCGTGAGTTGTGAATAAACCGCTCAGGAAATTATTCTGTAAATGTCACTTTCAGTAAAGATATCTTTTGATAAGAATAATGGGGATAAAAACTTTCTAATGGAATCAACTTTCTCAAGTGCTAAATACTTTTCAATTGCCTTTACAATTAACGCGTTTGAATCTTCATTAGCTGCCCTCGCTTTTTCTTCAATCTTATTCTTTAACTCTTCTTCGATATTTATAGTTATTGTAGGCATAGTAGTCAGTTTTTATTTTTCCAAATATATTCATAGAACCTGAATTTTAATTGCTTTATTATGGAGAAGTAATAATATAGTAAATTTGGCCACTTTTAGGATCAATAGATTTTGAAAGTATAATAAGTATAATTATAACACTATGGACACATTTGATTTTACGAAACCTATAGCAATGGGTAGTGATCATGCGGGTTTTGAATACAAGGAGGCTACTAAATATTATCTGGAACAAAAGGGATATACCGTTATAGATAAAGGTACTCATTCTATGGCTTCTGTTGACTACCCCGACTTTGCTCATTTAGTAGCAACAAGTGTAGAATCTGGTGAAAGCTGCTGTGGAATCTTATTTTGTGGCAGTGCAAATGGGGTGGCTATTACTGCTAATAAACATCAGCAGGTACGTGCGGGATTAGCATGGGAAAACGATGTTGCTAAACTGATAAGACTTCACAATAATGCGAATGTAATTTGTATACCTGCAAGATTTGTTGCAGTGCATCTGGCAATAGAAATGATTGATAATTTTCTGACTACTGCCTTTGAAGGTGGTCGACATGGATTGAGGGTTGATAAAATAGCTTGTAGCTAAAATTTACCCCATGATTCAACCGGAAATTAATGCAGACTTTCAACTGGCTGCAGACTTTGTTTTGCATACTTCCAGCAACATATTTGTTACTGGGAAAGCGGGTACAGGCAAAACTACTTTTCTACAATACATTAAGGAAAAGACGCAAAAGAATACGGTGATTGTTGCACCTACAGGCGTAGCTGCAATTAATGCTGGCGGTATTACTATGCACTCTTTTTTTCAGCTTCCATTTCTACCCTTTGTTCCGGAGAAAACAGGCTTCGGTGCTTCGGGAAACAGTTATGTAGATATTCATTCTTTCTTTCAGACAGTACGATTTAATAAAGCCAAGATCAATCTTTATCAGGAACTGGAGTTGCTCATAATAGATGAAGTAAGTATGCTTCGCTGCGATTATCTGGATTGTATTGATGCCATACTTAGACACCATAGACGAATGCTGCAATTGCCTTTTGGTGGTGTACAGGTAGTATTTATTGGTGATATGTTTCAGCTACCTCCCGTAGTAAGAGAATGGGATTTGTTGAGCAATTATTATGACTCTCCTTTTTTCTTTAGTGCGAGGGTATTGAAGGAAAATATACCTGTATATATTGAGCTTAGAAAAATCTATCGTCAGAGTGAAACCAACTTTATCAACCTTCTGAACAAGATTAGGAATAACGCCGTAGAGCAGGAAGATATTCATAAGCTTCATACCCTATATCAGCCTTGGTTTGATTATAAGAAAACCAATGATATTGTTCTTACAACACACAATAATAAAGCTACTGAAATTAATCAGGATGCGCTGGAAAGATTAGAAGGGGAAATATTTAAATTAAAGGGAGAAGTATGGGGTGAGTTTGAAGAAAGGGAGTATCCTGTAGACATTACCCTGACGCTGAAAGTAGGCGCTCAGGTAATGTTTATTAAGAATGATAGTAGTCCGGAGAAACGATATTATAATGGCAAGATAGCTACCATTACTGAAATAGGAGAGGAAGATACTATTACGGTGGTTTGTAAAGGAGAAAGTACCGAACTGAAGATTGTAAAAGAAGAATGGAAGAAAGTTCGTTTTGTACTGGATAATGATTCAGAAAAGATTGAAGAAGACGTGGTAGGAACCTTTAAACATTATCCATTAAGACTGGCTTGGGCAATAACAATCCATAAGAGCCAGGGGTTAACTTTTGATAAGGTAGTAATAGATGCTGGAGAATCTTTTGCTGCCGGACAGGTATATGTAGCACTGAGTAGATGTACCAATATGGATGGGGTGATACTGTTATCCCGTATAAATAAAACGGCAATAACTACTGATGAAAGAATCATTCGCTTTGAAAGTTTACAAACCAATAATGAATCTTTAGGACCACTGTTGAAAAAGGAGATGGGCATCTATCAGAATATTGTTTTGATGAAAGTGTTCGACTGGACAAAGATGTTGCGTACTACGGATGATCTAATGGACTTACTGGCAGAAAAATCAATTGAGAACAAGGATCAGGCTATTATACTGATTAGGGATCTTGATGTAAAGAATAAAACATTGTATGATACTGGGGTGAAGTTTGTTCCAAAAATAAAATATGCATTACAAAAAGAAGATGGTGCTATGCTGAGTGATATGGTACAGAGAGCAATACCATATTATTGTGAGTTTATATTGGAGAATCTTATTAAGCCATTACAAAAACATATTGAAGCAGTCAGCAAACAGAAGAGAGTGAAAGCTTATTTGACTTTTTTGCATACTACTGAAGAAAAATGGAAGAAGAAAATAGAGCAGATTGAGCAGTTGACTTATAATCAGACTTTATTATATACTGGCAAATCTTTTATAGAAAAACAAGGAACCACTGTTGCTAAACCTGTGTCTAAAACCCATGAACATAAACCTAAGGGGGAGACATTTAAAGAAACCTATGAAATGTATAAGGGAGGAAAAACAGTAGTGGAAATTGCTACAGAAAGAAACCTTGCAACTACTACTATTGAAAGTCATTTGGCAAGGTATATTGAATCTGGTGAATTGGATATTAATCTGTTTGTTGGGGATGATAAATTAAAAGCTATTTCAGATGCATACCTTGAATTAGGAGAGGTGGGGTTAACACCAGTAAAAGCAAAACTTGGCGAGGAATATACCTTTGGAGAAATAAGAATGGTGATTAGTTACTTAAAGAGAAAGCTGGTCTAATTACCAGATCCTATCTACGGTAAGGGTAAGTCCGCAGATATCAGACAGTCTCTTTTTCTTATTATATAGTTGATAAGGCGTACCATAATATTCATGGTCGGCAGGGTTTAAAAACATAAATGAGTGAATGATGCTTGACTTCATTTTGTCGAATACTGATTTTTCTATGGTAAGAACACCATCCTGATTGGAGGCGAGGGAAACTTCTTTTTTACCTACTTTAAATATTAAAGAAAATGGAACTCCTTTCTGTTTAGACTTGTTGGAAGGATTATACTCCTGGCACTTTATGGTACAATGTTGTGCCTGCACTGAGATGCTTTTGATGAGAATAAAGGTTAATATGAGTATAATTTTCTTCATTTGTCTGTGTCAAAAGAACGTTTTATTTTGTTATCTATTATAGAAAGTTTAATTATTGCAATTATTATACCAAATATTTCAATAGAATAAAATTTCTGAAAGAGTTGTTCCATTATTTTTGCCGCAAAGAATAAATATGAAGATAAATCATCTGTTTTTGGCTTCTGCAAGTGTATTGATTGCCATTACATCTGTTGCACAAAATAAGCCTGTAGTAAAAAAAGCGGTTGTTGCTGCTAAGCCTGCTGCCTTGCCAGTTCCAGTAAAGCCTTTAGAGCTTAAAACCCAGAAAGATAGCGTGAGTTATGCTTTGGGAGTAGAAATTGCTAAAAATCTTATTGGTCAGAATCTTGGAGATGTTGAGTTTAAATTATTAACCCAGGGTCTTGAAGATATGCTTAAGAAAAAGCCTGTATCTATAACTGAAGAAGACGCTAATAAGTGTATTCAGGATTATATGCAGAAAGCTAAATCGGCTAAAGCAGGGGGAAATAAAGAGGCCGGAAAGAAGTTTATGGCTGAAAACGCAAAGAAAAAAGGAATTGTTTCTTTACCTAATGGCATTCAGTACGAAGTTTTAAAAACCAGCGCTGATACCATAAAGCCTAAATTGACTGATAAAGTTAAATGTCATTACCATGGTACTTTGATAGACGGAACTATTTTTGATAGTTCTGTTGACAGAGGCGAACCAGTAACTTTCCCATTAAATGGTGTAATTAAAGGATGGCAGGAAGCATTGCAATTAATGACTGTTGGAAGCAAATGGAGAATTTTTATTCCTTCTGATCTTGCTTATGGAGATAATTCAGCAGGGGAGAAGATTGGTCCAGGATCTACTTTAATTTTTGAGGTAGAGCTGATTGCTATTGAGAAGTAAGTAAAATTGTTTAATTGTTCAATTGTTATAAAACAGGCTGTTTCTGTAATTGAAACAGCCTGTTTGTTTTATGTTATTTGGTTCAAGAAATCTGTTTCATTAGTATAAGGGGATTAATTTTAAGATTATGACTAAAAAAGAGCGGTACGAGAATGTAATCAGTTTTTTTCTGGAGAATATTCCTGAAGCAGAAACCGAGCTGATTTATGATAATCCATTTCAATTACTGGTAGCGGTGATATTATCAGCACAGTGCACCGATAAAAGAGTGAACATGACCACTCCGGTTATTTTTAAGCATTACCCTACTCCACAAAAAATGGCAGAAGCGGAGTTTGATGATATGTTCTCTTTAATAAAAAGTATCTCTTATCCCAATAATAAAGCGAAGCACCTGATAGGGATGGCTAACCTGTTATTGACGGAATTTAATGGGGAAGTACCTATGACGGTTGATGAACTGGTTAAACTACCCGGTGTAGGAAGAAAGACAGCCAATGTAGTTACCAGTGTTATAGATCAACAGCCGAATATGGCGGTGGATACCCATGTATTCAGGGTAAGTGCCCGTATAGGATTGACCACAAAAGCTACAACCCCTTTAGCAGCAGAAAAACAACTGATAGCCAATATTCCAGAAGAATTAGTACATAAAGCACATCACTGGCTGATATTGCACGGTAGATATGTATGTATTGCAAGAAGCCCTAAATGTGGCGAGTGCGGGATAAGTGCTTATTGTAAATATTTTAAAACACAAGGCACTGAGGCACAAAGGAACAAAGGCAACAAGTAATACAAATACTGATAATAATACTCAGATTAGAGATTTAAGATTAATATTAATACATTGTCTATGGTGTCTATGTCTGTTTTATCATTAAAACTTACAACTTTTTAATTAGAACTTAATACTTCTATTTCATTCTCATTTTCCATGCACTTAGATTGCTTACACCAAAAGTAACAAGGAATATACTTAGGGTACTGCTCGGCATTAATATTGCTGCACTCATAGGAGCTAATTGACCTTTAACAGAAAAGTAAATACCGATAGTATTGTAAACAATCGACACAATGAAAGCGGCCATTACAATCTTCTTATTGTCTTTACAGAGTTTAATGTAACGCAATAAACCTGGAAGTTCATCTGCTTTCATAATTACATCGCTTGCAGGAGTAAATGCATTGCTGTTGTCTGTGATAGCAATACCTACTTCGGCCTGACGAAGGGCTCCGGCATCATTTAAACCATCTCCAACCATCATTACTTTTTTACCTTTTTGTTGCAATAGCTTGATACTTTCCAGCTTATCTTCTGGTTTCTGATGGAATAGAATCTGAGCATTAAAACCAAGAATTTCCTGTAAGTATTCTTTTTCTCCAGCATTATCGCCACTTAATACAGCAACAGGGTATTTTTTATTAAGCTTTTTAAGCATCTGCGGAATCTGATCGCGATAGTGGTTTCTAAAAGTAAATCTTCCTAACACTTTTCCATCCACTGAAATATAAACAGCAGACTCATTATCGCTAATGGAATGGTTATTTCCCAAAACAAATTGTTTTGAACCTATCAGCATCATTTCATCACCTACAATACCTTCTATTCCACGGCCAGGTATTTCTTTATAAGCATTAATCTTAATTCTATTTTTGGTATTCGCCCAGTTGCTAATGGCTTTACTCATAGGGTGTAATGACTGTGATGCAAGGGAAGCTATTTTCTCTTTCATTTCCTCGTTCAGTTCCTTTCCTTCAAATGTTACATCCTGGTATCTGCCTGTTGTAAGGGTACCTGTTTTATCGAATACTACAAAATCTACATTGGCAATATCTTCAATTGTCTGTGCATTGCGAAGGTAGAAATTGTTTTTACCCAGTCTACGGATAATATTACCATTAGTAAATGTATTTCCAAGCAATAAAGCACATGGACAAGCAACTATCAATACTGCAGTAGCGGCATTCCATACTTTGGAAGGGTCGTGGAAATGCCAGTATAAGCCAGCGAAGAAGGAGATTGCAATTACAATTACGGTGTAGTTTCTGCTTAGTAAATGTACAAAAGAACGTTCATCATCTTTTCTATCGCGATGCAATTCCTCTCTATTCCAGAGTTTGGTAAGGTAGCTCTGAGAGACTTCTTTTAGTACCAGTAACTCTATATTACTACCTATTTGTTTACCTCCAGCATAAACAAATTCGCCCATTTCTTTTTCTACAGGAAGACTTTCGCCTGTCACAAAACTATAGTCAATAACAGCTCTGCCACGGGTGATAATACCATCAGCTGGAATTAATTCCTGATTGTGAATTACCAGTGTATCGTTTAATTTGATATCAGGTAACTGAACGGTACTTTCTATATTGTCTTTTACTTTAGTCACTGCAATAGGGAAGTAGGAGGTGTAGTCTCTTTCGAAGCTCAATTCTTCGTATGTTTTATCCTGTAATACTTTTCCTACCAGCATAAAGAATACGATACCTGCCAGACTATCAAAGTACCCCCCACCTAAACCAGCAAATAATTCATAAACGCTTCGACCAAATGTAACTACGATAGCCAGCACAATAGGAGCATCGATGTTTAAAAAGCCATGTTTAAGACTTTTCCAGGCACTATTGTAGAACTCAGTAGCTGAATAGAAAAAGATAGGGAGACTTAGTGCAAAGCTGAGCATATGAAACATGCCAGCCAGGTGTTCTTCTTTAGCATCTATACCAAGATATTCGGGGAATGCCAGCAGCATTATATTGCCAAAACAAAAACCTGCAACCCCTAGTTTGTAAATCTTGGATTTGGAAAGTTTAGGTTTCTTATTATTCATCTGGCTAAGACTGATGTATGGTTCGTAGCCAATACTGGTGAGTAGTTCTGCTATTTGTCGGAATGAAACCTTTTTATGATTAAAAATGATATCTGCTTCTTTTCGGGTAAAGTTTACCTTACTACTGATAACATGCTCGTTTAAACGGTGCAGGTTCTCTAATAACCATAAACAGCTACTACAATGCATCTGCGGCAGGTAAAGGGTAGTGTGGGTCTGATTCTCGTCTTTATAGACGGTTAACCCTTTTTGAATGCTTTCATCTTCGAGAAAAGCAAACTTATTTTCTCTTACTTTTATTCTTTGACTTTTGCCTGGGTTCTGACTTAAATCATAATAGTTGCACATTCCACTTTGGTCCAGAATCTCGTAAACGGTTTTACAACCCTCGCAACAGAAATCTTTTTCGTATGCCACTATGATTTCTCTGCAGTCTTCTCCACAATGATAACATTTCGTAGCAGCGTTGGTAATATTTGAAGCCATTATTTCTATAATTAATTGGGGTGCAAAGTAGGATTCAGGTCTTTCCCAAACAATGATTCTTGTCATGTTGTTAAACTTATGCTTCCTTTTTTGGTAATTTTAATACTCAAAGGATGATTTTTACATATAAAAGAGGGCAATCTTTTTAAAATCCAACATTTTTAACGCATCTTTGCTGCTTTGCAACATTTAGGTGGCATGAGTAATTGTGCCCCTGTTATTTAAAAGTTTTCATGACAAGATCTACTTTACATAGTTTTCACATTCCTGTAATGGGCTTAGCATTCACCATTGCTACCCCAATTAAAGTCGCTCGTTTTGGTATTTCTTCTGTTATTTCAATAGTAGAAGACGAGCTGATTGAGGATATGAGAAAATTTTATTCCGAACAATCAGGTGAAGAATATATTGCAATAAATAAGACTGAAGACGATTTTCGTGCCCGTCGTATAACAGCATATCTAAATCTGGTAAACAGAATTGTAAACAAACAAACTGAGGAACTTAGAAACCTTCCGTTTGAAGCAGATACTGAAATTTGTCAGTATTTCGAAATGTTACCTACTAATTCTCCTGTAAGACAACAGTATGTTGAAATGATGGAGATGGAAGATGGAGATGCTAAAACTGCTTTACAAAATACCTTACGCACTAAAATAGAGTCAGGTTCTATTGATGTGAATATCATGAGCAAGATTGATAAAAACAATTTTGCAAAAGATGGTACACCTCTTTCAGAAGAATATTCCGACGCTTTAGCAGCATTAAGAGGATTCGCTAACAGTGATTTACATTCAAGTGTAGTATTTTCAGCAGGGTACAATCCTCGTTTGTATGCTTATATAGAAAAGTTTAAAGACTTTTACCCTGACGAAAATGGTAATACCGTTAAGAAAATCATTCTTAAAGTAAGCGATTATCGTTCGGCTCTTACCCAAGGTAAAATACTGGCTAAAAAGGGTATCTGGATTTCTGAATACAGAATTGAATCTGCACTTAACTGTGGAGGACATGCATTCGTATCCGATGGTTCTTTATTGGGGCCAATTTTAAATGAATTCAAGCAGAATAAGACAGCACTTTTAGAAGAACTTGTGGTTATGTGCAACGCTGCTCTTGCTGCTAAAGATCGTATACAATATCCTTCTACTCCTTATGCAAGAGTAACTGTTCAAGGTGGAATAGGTACAGCAAATGAGCATACTTTCTTATTGGATAATTATGATACTGACTGTAATGGATGGGGCAGCCCGTTCTTATTAGTGCCAGAAGTTACCAGTCTGGACAATGAAACTTTACATGAGCTGGCTAATGGTAAAAAGGAAGATTACTATTTAAGTAGTGTTTCTCCATTAGGAGTACCTTTTAATAACTTCAGAAGAACTTCTTCTGATGTACAAAGAAGAGAGCGTATTGAAAAAGGCAGACCAGGAAGCCCATGTCCTAAAAAATGTCTGGTTAGTAATACCGAATTTACACCACAACCTATCTGTACTGCTTCAAGACAATATCAACATTTAAAGTTGAAACAACTGGAAGAACAAAATCTTCCTGAAAATATATTTCAAGCACAGAGTGACATTATTACCCAAAAAGATTGTCTTTGCGAGGGATTAAGTACACCTGCTCTGTTAAAGAATGGACTGGAACCATATCATGGATCAAGTGCTGTAGTAGTTTGTCCTGGTCCAAACCTGGCTTACTTCTCAGGAGTGTTTACATTAAGACAAATGGTAGATCATATTTATGGTCGTATCAACCTTTTGAATTCAGTTAAACGTTCCAATATGTTTGTGAATGAACTGGATTTATATGTAAAGTATTATAAAGAAGAACTAAATAAATTTTTAGATACTGCTAATGCAAATAAGGTAAGATATCTGAAGACTATCAGTGCTAACCTATTAAAAGGCATTGAATATTATAAAGAACTTTCTTCTTCCTTTAAATTGGAGACTGATAAATATCTTGAAGAAATGAGAGAGGAATTAAATGCGTTGGAAACTATATTATTAAACCTGCCAACACCAGTTCCGGTTGCTGCGGTTTAATAAATTGTCTAATATATTACAACAGGCTGTTACGAAAGTAGCAGCCTGTTTTTATTTTTAATAAATAAATATTCAATACGAAAGGTTAGGAATAAAATAAACTTAATAAATTAATTTCTGGGAGTTTTACATCAATTGAAGATTAAATGGTCAAATAATATTATGTATTTGCTTCAGTTGTAGTGTTTTTATCCACATTTCTCATCGTTTATCTGTTTTTATTTAAAAAAAGTCTGTTAATAACAAAAATAAAATAGTTATTTTGTACTTTAAATCTAATTGAGATAAGTTGTATTTTATTCAATTGGGTTTGATTTTAAATCCAAACCTTAGAAAACAACCGATTCATTTACTGCTTGACATAGGAATAACATTTGTATTTTAATATACAGGTAACATAGCATTACTATGTCTGCCTGCTTTTTATTTAGTTTATAAAAATTGTATATATGCGTAAGTCTACACTTGTTTCATTTTTAATGAAAGCTTCCTTGTTTTTAATGTTCTTCTGTTTGATACAGAAGCAAAGTACTGGACAAACTTTATTAGCAGGCTGGGATTTTCAAACTACATCTGGTGGAGGTACCGCCGCGGCAGTTTCACCAAATAGTCCTCAAGTATTTGTTGCTAATGTTGGTTCAGGAACAATGTATCTAGATGGTTCAAACCATTCTAGTACTTGGGTTAAAGCATCTAGTGGCAATGAGTTAACTGCATTTGCTGGAAGTAATTTAAATACTTCTGGAACTACTCTCTCTACCACTACAACATCTCCGGCTTCTCTTGCGCTTTTGGGAGGCGCATCTACACCTACTTCAAATGGGAAGTTTATCATTTTTAAATTTTCTATGACTGGGTATACTAATTTAGTAGTGTCTTATGCTACACAAGGAACTGCTGCAGGTTTTTCAACACAAACTTGGGAATATAGTACTGATGGTTCAAGTTGGTCAAGTGTAGGATCTGTTACTTCTATACCAACAAGTTTTGCAGTTAAAACCCTACCTACAATTACGGGATTAGACAATGCAACTACAGCATATTTAAGATTTACTGGTACAGGTGCTACAAGTGCCTCAGGAAATAATAGATTAGATAATATTCAATTAAATGCTACCGCGGCTTCTGTTAGCCACACCGTTACTTTCAACAGTAACTATGGTACTCCCACTA
Organism: Bacteroidota bacterium; assembly: GCA_037129215.1. GTDB lineage: Bacteria > Bacteroidota > Bacteroidia > Chitinophagales > Chitinophagaceae > CANFLJ01. Next base: position 14,349 of record JBAXVH010000012.1, read on the forward strand.
CATCAACACAATCCGCATCTTCTGCAACTAATTTAACTGCTAATTCATTTACCAGAACTGGTTATACTTTCGCTGGTTGGACTACCGTTAATGATGGAACTGGTACATCATATGCAGATGCTGCTTCATATACATTTGCTGCTGACATTACCTTATATGCAAAATGGACTGCTAATAATAATACGGTAACTTTCAATGCAAATGGCGGTACTGGTAGCATGTCTAATCAAACAATAGCAACTGCAGCTTCTGCTAATTTAACTTCTAATGCATTTACGAGGGCTGGTTATACTTTTGCTGGTTGGGCTACCACTGCTGGTGGTACAGTTGCTTATTCTGATGGCGCTAGCTATACCATGGGGACAGGAAATGTAACCTTGTACGCAAAATGGACTGCAAATAATAATACCATCACTTTTGATGCTAATGGTGGAACAGGTAGTATGTCCAATCAGACTATTGCCACTGCAGCTACCGCTAATCTTATCGCAAATACATTTGCCTATTCTGGTAATATATTTACTGGTTGGGCTACTACAGCTGGTGGTACAGTAGCCTATGCAGATGGTGCTAGTTATACCATGGGTACTGGCAATGTTACCTTATATGCAAAATGGAGCGCTCTTTCTCCTCAAACAATCACTTTTGGTGCCTTATCGGCTGTTACTTATGGCGATGCTGCATTTTCATTGGGCGCAACAGCTTCTTCTGGTTTAACGGTATCTTATGTTAGTTCAGATCCTACTATTGCATCTGTTTCTGGCAATACTGTTACAATTCTTAAAGCTGGTTCAGTAACTATTACTGCTTCTCAAGCAGGTAATAGTAGTTATTCCGCAGCAACATCTGTTGGGCAAACATTAACCATTAATACTAAAGCATTAACTGTAACTGGATTATCTGTAGTTACTAAAACGTATAACAGTACTACTGCAGCTACTTTAACAGGAACGCCTGCTTTGTCGGGCATTGTTGGCTCAGACGATGTAAGTTTGTCTGGAACTGCGTCTGCTTCTTTTGCTTCTGCCAACTATAGTGCAACTCCTATAACTGTTAATGTAACAGGATATACTCTTGGTGGTACCAATGCATCTAATTATTCCATTACTCAACCTACTTTAAGCGGAACCATTAATAAAGCAGCTGCTTATAGTATTACTTCCAGTAATGATTCAAAATCTTACGGTACTACTAAAACACTTTCAGCATTTACTACCGCTGGTTTGTTTGGAACCGACGCAGTAACTTCTGTTACGCTAACATCTGCAGGTGCTGCTTCAACTGCTGTAGTGTCGGGTTCTCCTTACACTATTAGTATTACTCCTGGTTCAGAGTTAGGTTCAGGGTTATCAAACTATAATACACCTACTTATAATAATACAGGAACATTAACTGTAAATAAAGCTACCCTTACTATTACAGCTAATAATCTTACCAGAGCTTTAAATGCCTATGTTGATTATAGCTTTGCAGGAACAGAGTTTATAGCTTCAGGATTAATAACTGCTAATGGCGATGTAGTATCTGGTGTTACCCTTACTTCTACAGGCACTCCTAAAACAACTGCTATTGGTACATATCCAATTGTTGCAGCAACTGCTGTAGGTACAGGATTAGGCAATTACAATATTAGTTATGTTAATGGTACTATGACTGTTACAAACGTATTGGCAGATTGGACATTTGAAGGAGTATCTGTAAC
>JBAXVH010000120.1:0-4759 GCA_037129215.1 Bacteroidota bacterium
TATCAATTTTCAATTAGTTTTTTGTATTCTTTTTACTTTTACTTTTTTACTTTTTATTTTGATTATGGCGCCCACTTCGTGCTGGGCTATCCACTGTATCTTTTTTTGCTATTTAAGGAACCTAATATTTTATAGTTGTTAGCAAAAAAAAGGATGCCTTTCCTATCCCTGTCGATCGCTCAAATTACAGTCATGCTCACCAATCGTCAGGCGATTGGTGAGCATCGTCAGTTCGGTTTGCTATATATACTCACAGCCAAAAGAGATGCCAATTTAAACTACGATTATTTTGTAAGATTATCCGATTAGTTGTGTAATATTTAAATATGAATATTCTTTTTTGAAATTCGTCTCATCTAATATAATACTCCTGAACGTGTCATTTCTTTTGCTTCGTTACCTCTATAAAAACATAATTTTTAAGCTAAAAACTTACAAAATCTTATTTATTCTGCATTATTGGGGAAATGAGATTGCTTATTCTGGTATGAACCTAATAATGCAATGATGCAGATAATTTATTATAAATGCTGTAGGATAAAATAATGACAAAGACTAACAACTAATTGACTTAGACTAACAAAAACCTGATTAAGACTATCAAAATATTGACGTTAACTAACAGCTTATTGATTTTGACTGACAACTTATTGACGACGACTCATAACTTATTGAAGTTGCGACCAACGTATTGATGATGTTTCATAACTTATTGAAGTTGCTGACAACTTATTGACGAAGACTATTAAAATATTAATTAAGACTCAATATTAAGTTATAAAGACTGATAATTTTTTAGGATTGGGGATAATAGAGCGGTAAGAGTACTTGAAAACAGATCAGCGAATTAGCGGATTAACGAATTAGTGGATTAACGAATTTCTACACGTCTGACGATGAGCACTTCTGCTTGGAAGTACTCTCTAATGGCAATAAAGGGAAAGGTGCGGAAGGTGTGTTTGTGAGACGTCAACCACTAGATAAAGAGTTGTTTAATGCCTTTAAAGTAAGGGTTTCACTGTTTTACATAACAGCTATGAACGAACCTAAAGCTAAAATAGTTTCTTTTTAACGAAACTGCCCTTATCTTTGTCTATGTAAATAAAAAGGATGGACAAGCTTTTTGATATTGTATTTTTAGAAGATGCGTTTGCTTTTCTGAAAGAGCTTGACAAGAAGCATTACGAAAAGATATTATACAATATTCGTAAAGCACAAACAGCAAATGACCCAGAACTTTTCAAGAAACTTACAGAAGAGATTTGGGAATTGAGGACACTTTATAGTGGATTACAATATCGGTTGCTTGCTTTTTGGGACAAAACAAATTCACAGAATACTTTGGTAATATCGACCCATGGATTTATAAAAAAGCGCAGTAAAGTACCTGATAATGAAATTGCTAGAGCAAAACAATTACGTTTAAAATACTTTGAAGACAAAGAGAAACAAGTTAAAAAATAAATAAATGAAAACATATACATTAGATCAGGTTCAGGATGAACTTATTGGTGAAATTGGTACTGCTAACAGGGACAGATTTGAGTACGAATTACAAATGGACTTAATTGGTAAAGCGATTAAACAAACACGTCAAGAACGTAATTTGACTCAAGAAGAATTAGGTAAACTTATTGGTGTACAAAAGGCTCAGATTTCAAGACTTGAAAGTAATGCTAGTAATGTGACAATGGACACGTTGTTAAGGGTTTTTACTGCATTGAAAGCTAAAATAAAATTGCAAATTGAGCTGCCAAACTTAAACATCAACATCGTTCAATAACAAAAGTTTACAACAAACAGTTTTGCAGCGGCGGTGGGAAGAAGGTTCAATTTAAGAAGACTTCTTTGTGGAAGTACTCTCTAATGGTAATAAAGGGAAAGGTGCAGAAAGGTATGTTGGTGAGACACCAACTATTAGGAAATACTTGAAAACAGATTAGCGAATTAGCGGATTAACGAATTTCTACACCTCTGACGATGAGCGCCAATCGTCTGACGTGTGAGCACGATGAGCGCCAATCTTTTGAGGAGTGAGCATAACTGTAATTTGAGCGAGCGCAAAGGATAGGAACGGTATCCTTTTTTTTGCCTACACCTATTCCCTAAAGGGCATTTAATACAGGCAAAAAAAAGATACAAGTGGATAGCCTGACCCGAAGGGATGCGCCCAAAAGCCCCTATCCCCTTAAGGGGAATAATACATAAGGAAAAAGTAAAAAAATACATAATACAGTAACTAATAGTGTGTTATAACTTTTATCTCCTGACTCTTTTTTATACTAAAGTCCCCTTTTTAAGGCAAAAATTCTGCAAAATCTGGGTTAAAAGAAATCTTTATAAAACCGTTACCACTTCAGGAATATATCTTTGGGAACTTTTCGTATAAATAGAACTGTATTTCTGATGAATAAATTATATAAACTGTTTTTAAGTATTGCGCTGTTTTCTGCCACAATAGCTATAGCGCAACCTAAAAAAGTAATTGCTGATAAAATTATTGCACAGGTAGGAGATAAGATTATTCTTCGATCCGATATTATTAATGCAATTGCTGATTATAAACGTCAGGGTCAGGAGAATTCTTTGCCTCCTAATCCGGAATGTGCTTTTCTGGAAGGACAGTTAATTCAGAAATCGCTGGTTATTCAGGCTGAAAGAGATTCGCTGGTAGTGGGTGATGATGAAATTGATGCTGCGTTGGATAATCAGATTCGTGGATTTATAAGAGAATATGGTTCTCAGCAAGTACTGGAAGAAATTGCAGGTAAAACCATTTATCAGATAAAAGAAGATTTTAGACAGAACTTTAAAGAAAGAAAGCAGGCGGAACAAATGCGTGCTAAAATACTGGAGAACGTAAAAATGACGCCGAATGAGGTGAAAGCTTTTTTTGATCTGATACCAAAAGATAGTCTTTCTTTTTATGAGAGTGAGATAGAATTAACGCAGGTAGTGGTTACGCCAAAAGCGAATAAAGATGTGGATGAGTACATTATAAAACAATTGTACGACTACAAAAAACAAGTGGAGGCGGGGCAAAAGAAATTTGATCAGCTGGCAAAGTTGTTCTCTGAAGATCCGGGTAGTAAAGAAAATGGTGGTCAATACAATGTAAACCGTAATGATAAAATATGGGATCCTGCTTTCTTTTCTGCTGTATTTAAATTGAAAGAAGGACAGATTAGTTCGGTTATTAAATCGAAGTTTGGATATCATATTATACAGCTCGTTAGCCGTTCGGGTGATGATGCTGTAATACGCCATATTCTTAAAGTACCGCCTGTAACAGAAGAGGAAGTAAATATTGCTAAAGCTAAGCTAGATACGGTGCGTGGCTACATTGTAAACCATCAGATGCCTATAGGTGAAGCGGTTACAAGATTCAGTGATGATGAAAGCAGCAAATTTAATGGTGGACAGATTCAGGGAAGAGATGGTTCTACTTTTTTAGCTATCGATCAACTGGATAAAGATTTAGTATTGGCACTTAAGGATTTAAAAGTAGGCGACTGTTCGAAACCACAATATTATACCGATGAAAGAGGTAGGAAATTAGTGCGTATTGTATATCTTAAATCGAGAACATCGCCACATAGAGAGAACCTGAAAGATGATTATAATAAGGTTGCACAAAGAGCGTTGGAAACCAAGAAACAAAAGAAACTGGAAACCTGGTTTAAAGAGCATTTGCCTACCTATTATATATTGATAGATAAAGAGTTTTCTGCTTGCCCAAGTCTTTCCAACTGGTTTAAAAATAGTGCTACAAACTAAGTTTTAAGTAGTAAGTTTTAGGTTTTAAGTAGAAAGTTGGGAGTAATAAATTTTACAGAAAAGAAATTATTAAGCGATACTAAAAATACTTTTATGAAGAAGATTATTCTTTATGTAGTTATCTTCTTTATAGCTTCTCTTTCTTATTCCTTTGCTCAGATTCCAAAGCATTTAAAACTGCTGAATGAGTATGTTGTTCCTTTTAATAAAGTATTTAAAAACACTACCATTGGTGGGCTTTCCGGAATAGACTACGACTCCAAAAACAACAGTTATTATTTTATAAGTGATGATAGAAGTGCGGTAAATGCTGCAAGAGCTTATAAAGCAAATATCACCTTATCGACTAAAGGGATTGATACCGTAATTTTCACAGATGTAATAACCTTCAGGCAGTTTGATAGCAGTACTTATCCTAATGCTAAAACAGATGCAGCCCATACGCCAGATCCTGAATCTATTCGCTATAATGCACTTACCAATCAACTGGTATGGAGTAGTGAAGGAGAAAGAATTGTTTCTGCAAAAGATACTGTTTTAGAAAATCCTGCCATAACAATTACCGATATTAATGGTAAAGCAATAGATACTTTTCCTTTGCCAGTTCAGCTGTATATGCATAGCAGTAAAGAGGGTCCAAGACAGAACGGGGTACTGGAAGGACTTGCATTTACATCCGATTTTAAAACGCTTTTTGCATCGGTTGAAGAGCCTTTGTATAGGGATGGAGAAAGGGCGGGACTGGATAGTAATCAGCAAACATATTGCAGGTTTATACAGTATGATATAGCGAGTAAAAAACCTATTGCGCAATACGCTTATCCATTGGATCCTGTTGCGTATGCTCCTAATCCAAAGGGCAGCTTTATGGTGAATGGAATCTCTGAAATAATGTGGGTGAGTAAAGACCACTTTATTGCTATAGAAAGATCTTATTCTACGGGTCGTTTATCCTGTACAATTAAATTATATCTTGTAGATG
>JBAXVH010000121.1:0-4752 GCA_037129215.1 Bacteroidota bacterium
TATGAAATTGAGAAAAATTGTATTATTTTTTGCAATGCTAATTGGGTGGTCAGTTGCCTCCCTGGCACAATCTAAGATTGTATCAGGCAAAGTAACTGGTGCTAACGATCAACCCATAAGCGGCGCTACAATTAAAGTAGAAGGCAGTGCGTCTGCAGCTACTTCCACAAATGATAAAGGAGAATTCAAAATTTCAGCTAAAGAAGGTAGTGTCCTTCAAATTAGCTCTGTTGGATTTAAAAGTACAACTGTAAGAGTTACTGCTGCAGGTAATTACAATGTAAACTTAGAAGTTTATGTAAACGTAATGGATGAAGTAGTAGTAACTGCGGGTGGTATTAAAACCAAGAGAAAAGAAATTGGTACTGGCGGTACTGTAATAAAAGCCGACAATTTGATTGCAGCTAAGCCTGTAACTGTTGCTGGTGGATTACAAGGTAAAGTTGCCGGTTTACAAATCAATGCAACTAATGGTGGTGTTAACCCAAGTTTCAGATTGGTATTACGTGGACAACGTTCTTTAACTGGTAACAACCAGGCTTTAGTAGTGTTGGATAACGTAATTGTGCCAAATGAAGTTTTGGGCAACTTAAACCCTGAAGATGTGGAAAGTGTGAACGTTTTGAATGGTGCTGGTGCTGCTGCCCTTTACGGTTCTTCAGCGTCAAACGGTGCCTTGATAGTTACCACCAAAAAAGGTGTTAAAGGTGCAAGCGTTGTTAATTTCCAAAATACAACTACCTGGGAACAACCTGGTTTCTTCCCTAAATTCCAGAAAGGTTTCGGAGCCGGTGGTACTGCTTACGGATACTGGGGTAACTTCTCATATTTAGAGAACCAATCATATGGTCCTGCTTTTGATAACGTAAAAAGACCAATCGGAGCTCCATTGGAAAATGGTCATCAGGATTCTGCTATTTACGGATATAGTGAAGGACATACTAAATTCTGGGTAACTGGTTTAACGAACCAAACTGATTTCTCTGTATCTAGTGGAGATGAGAATTCTACTTTATATATGTCTGGTCAATTTGTAACGGTTACAGGTACAACACCAGGTGACAAATACAACAGAACCAACTTCAGAATGAATGGTACTCGCAGAGTTAGCAATAAGATCAATCTTGCTTACTCTTCTAGTTATACTCAAAACAGATATGACATTACATCTCAGACAGGTTCAATGTATGGTAACATGCTGAACATGCCGAATAACGTAGATGTTACTAAATATAAAGACTGGAGAAACAATGAGTTTGCGAATCCTATTGGATTCTATAATCCTTGGTATCAAAACCCATATTTCACAGCCGACAATAACCGTTCTAATGTTAGAAACGACTATTTTGTGGCTAACTTAGAATTGAAATATACTCCGATTCAAGGTTTGGATATCGTTGCTCGTCAAGGTATCACAACCAGAAATACTTCTAATAAGGATTGGACTGGTCAGTTCTTGTATACAGCTTATGCAAAAACTACCGATCAGAGTTCTAAATCAGATATTGCTGCATCTGTAAATGATGGTGCTTCTTATACTACCAATTTATTGACTGATTTCTTTGCCCAATATCAACGCAAAATCAGCGATTTCAGTTTGAATGTAATCGGTGGTGCTCAGTGGAGACAAGATCAGGCAAAAAACATTGGTGTTTCTGCTACTGGTTTAGTTATTCCTGAATTATACAACGTTTCAAACGGTGTAGGAACTCCAGGTGCAGGTGAATCAAACTATATGGCACGTCAATTAGGCGTTTATGGGGATGCTCGTTTGGGTTATAAAGGATGGGCTTTCTTACATGTAACTGGTCGTAAAGACTGGGTTTCTATTCTTGCAAAAGATAACAACTCATTCTTCTATCCAGCGGCTGACGTTTCTTTCATCGCAACTGATGCAATCGGTGCTTTGAAAAACAATAAGGTGTTAAGTTATTTAAAATTCCGCGCGGGTTGGTCTAAAGTAGGTCAGGTTAACTTAGGAGGTGTTTATGGTGCATACCAATTACTTCCAACATTTAACTCTGGTGCTTATGGTTTCCCTTATGGAACAATGGCTGGTTATAGTGTAGGAAATACTTTAGTGGCTCCTAATTTACAACCGGAGATTACAAAAGGTATTGAAGTTGGTTTCGATTTGAATTTGTTTAGAGATAGATTCACTTCAAACGTTACATATTTCGATACTAAAACAGATAACCAAACTGTAACAACATCTATTTCAAGTTCAACTGGTTTTACAGGTTTAAGAACTAATACTGGTCAAACTTCAAGTAAAGGTTTAGAGCTTACTGCTCACTATACTGTAATTGATAACCGTAGAAATAAAGGTTTGACATTAACTGTTGGTGGTAACTATACTTACTTAGATAACAATGTCAACTTCATTAGTGACCAGCTTCCTCGTTTGGCTTTAGCTACCTACGGTTCAACTGCAGGATCATATGCTGTTGCATCACATGCATTCCCGGTTATTATGGGATATGATTATAAGCGTGATGCGGGTGGACATGTAATTGTAAACCCAACAACTGGTATCCCTACAAAATCTGATACTATTTCAGTATTAGGAAGTGCAGTGGTAAAAGACAAAATTGGTCTTGATCTATCAGCTGAATACAAAGGATTCAGATTATCTGTAGTAATGGAATACCGTGGTGGATATTCTGCTTACCAATCAATGGGTACAGAATTAGACTGGTCTGGTACTGGTTGGAGAACTGCTATTTACGACAGAAAGAGCTTTGTATTCCCTAACTCAGTGTATTGGGATGGCGCTAAATATGTAACAAATACCAATGTTTCTATTGCAAATGGTAACGGTAACAACGGTTTCTGGACTGATGGTATCAACAGAGATGTTACTTCAAACTATGTTACTTCTGGTGCTTTCTGGAAATTAAGAGAAGTTTCATTGTCTTATAGTTTGCCTTCAGCTTTATGTGCTAAGACAAAAGTGTTTAAAGGAATTACTGTAAGTGCTCAAGGTAGAAACTTATTGATTCTGATGGCTAAGGATAACTATTATACCGATCCTGAATATCAAGATGCTGGTGCTGGTAGTAATGGTGTTGGTTTAACAGGTATTAACCAATCACCGCCATCTAAATTCTATGGTGCTTCTATTAAATTTACATTTTAATTCATCTAACTAAATTTTATATACATGAGCCTCAAATCAAATAAAATTTTAGTTAAACATAAATTATTTAACATGAAAATGATCAAAGCAATATTTTTTGCAGGAATGCTTATCGTAACGGCAAGTTCTTGTAAAAAACAACTTGACATCAATACAGATCCTAACAATGCGGTGATAGCCAATCCGAAGTTGGTATTACCTCAAGCATTGACAGGAACCGCGGCTAATCTAAGTGGATTTAATTCCATGGGAGCACAGCTGGTTGGTTATTCTGCAAACGCAGGCGGTTATGGAGGTTTCGGTACTTCTATCACCTATAACTTTTCTTCTTCTGATTTTTCAGGAAGATGGTCTACCACTTACGATAACTTAGAAGATTATCAGTACATCATTAACTACTCTAAAGACAAACCAGAATATGCTTATTATGCTGGAGCAGCCAGAGCTATGAAAGCATTAAGTTTCCAATTGTTGGTAGATGCATATAATGATGTTCCTTATTCTCAAGCATTACAAGGTGCAGCCTATTTAACTCCAGTATATGATCCGGCTAAGGACATTTATAAGAGTTTAGCTACTGAGTTGGATAGTGCCATGGCATACTTTGTAAAAGGTGATGCTACATCAGGTGTTACTCCTTTGAGTACCTATGATGTGATGTTTAAGGGAGATATTCCAAGCTGGAAGAAGTTTATCAATACTTTGAAATTGCGTTTAATTGTAAGAGCAAACGGTAAAGTTACTTTTGCAAATACCACTTTCTCTGCTGATGGCTTCTTAACATCAGATGCATTGATCAATCCAGGTTATGTAAGAGATAATGGAAGATTAAATCCTAAATGGTCTACATGGGGTTATACAGCTACTGGTGATGCCAATAAAGCATGGATGCCTAATAAATACGTAATGGCTTTTTATGATGGAACTAAATTAATTGATGCTGGAAGAGGTGCTAATACCTATTATAAGTTTCCGCTTACTGGAACCAACCAGTTAGGTGTTGAAGGCACTCAAATTCAAGCTAGTCCTTCAGGTAGTTTCTGGTATCCGCTTGCTAGTCCAAGGGTTTACAGTACTGCAGGTAATGCTCCTGGTCCGTTGAAAGGACCAACTGCTGGCTATCCAGTAATTACAGCTGCTGAAGCTTATTTCTTAAGAGCAGAAGCTGCTTTACAAGGCATTACTTCAGATGCGGTACAGACTAATTTTGACGCTGGTGTTGCAGCTGCTTTCAAATACACTTATGTATTAGAAAATGGCTCTACTTATGTGTCAGATCCTGCTGCAGCTGTTACACAATACAGAGCAGATAATGTAACTAGCTATTTAGTGAACTTTGCATTAGCAACTTCTAATGCACAAAAATTAGAAGCGATCATTACGCAGAAGTATATTGCTTTGAACTATGTAAATAGCGAAGAAGCTTGGAATGAGTACCGTAGAACTGGATATCCAACAGTTGTTACTGGAGGTCCGGCTTATGCAACATTTGCTTCAACTGTATCTGAAAGTACTCGTGCTGATAAATTACCAGCTAGAATATTATATCCTTCTCAAGAAGGTTCTTATAATACAGCTAATTTACCGAAGGGTATTACACCATTTACATCAAC
>JBAXVH010000122.1:0-4745 GCA_037129215.1 Bacteroidota bacterium
GCATAGCGCCATTACCTGTTAATCTTGTTTCTTTCAAAGGGGTAGCAATTGATAATCATACCAATAAAATATACTGGACTATAGCTACTGATAATAATACGGATGGATTTACGCTCGAAAAATCCTACGATAAAGAAACCTTCTTTCCAATTAGCAATATTCCTTTTTCCAGTACAAGCACCTATTCTTTTATAGATAATGCTATTGAAAAGAATACTACCTATTACAGGCTTAAACAATTAGATAAAAGTGGAAATTATCAATACTCATTTGCTATCTCTGTAAATAATAAGGTTTCAGGTTCTGTGGAGATATTTCCAAATCCTGCAAAGTCTTCTATTCAAATAAAATCTCCTGCTCTGATAAATAATGTGGTCATTTTTGATTCTTTTGGTAAAAAAGTAAAGGAAATCAGCATCAAAGAAAATTCAACTATCGCTTTTATTGATATTAGTAATCTTTCCTGTGGACAATACTTCGCAGAAGTTACCAATAGGGATAATAAATTTGTTCAGGCTTTCTTAAAACACTAATTTTTTTTAGTTGTTTAATTATTTTGTTGTAATATTGTGTCGTAAAACTTAAAAAGCTGGTATCCAAAACCTGCTTATAATTCAAAAATTAATGAATGATTTGATTTCTACCTGGTATTAAATTTTTATTGTAACAACAAACATTTTTGAATTAGTATTTCATTATTAAATTTTATTTCATGAAAAGACAACCAATAAGGTTAGCTGCCTTTATTTTATTAACCAGCTTTATCTGCAATTATTCATTTGGACAAGCCGACATTAATGTAGTAACTACAGCTGTTCCATTCTTAAGAATCAACAACGATGCTCGTGGTGGTGGTATGGGAGAAACTGGTATAGCAATAGCTCCAGATGCCTATTCTCACTTCTGGAACGCTGCAAAGACTCCATTTATTAAAGATAAATTTTCTGGTATTGGTGTTTCTTATACTCCATGGTTATCCGACCTTGGTTTAAACGACGTATACCTTGCTTCCCTTACAGGATTCTATAAACTTGGTGATGATGAGAAATCAGCATTAAGTGCTGGTTTAAGATATTTTAGTCTTGGTAGTATTCAATTTACTAAAGACGATGGAACAAACCTTCAACAATATCGTCCAAGAGAATTTCAATTCGACGTTGCTTATTCCAGAAAGCTGTCTACAAAAACATCTATGGGTGTAGCTTTAAGATATATCAACTCCGATTTGGCCTATGGTAATCTTGGTGGTGTAGATTATAAAACAGGTAGTGCAGTTGCAGGTGATATCACCTTATACCATCATGGGTTAGATGCAAGTGGAAAAGGATTAAACTGGGGTTTAACATTATCTAATCTTGGTTCTAAAATTGGCTATACTTCCGACAATCAAAATAAAGATTATATCCCTGCTAACTTAGGTGTTGGTTTAGCTTATACTACCGTATTCGACGAAAGCAACAAAATGACTTTTGGTCTTGATCTTAATAAATTATTAGTTCCTGCTACACCTGTTTCTTCTAACACTGGTGTTCAAACTTACGATGACTCTGTAAACGCAGTTAACCTTGCTGGTTACAGAAACAGCAGTGTAATTTCCAGCTGGTTCAAATCTTTCAGCGATGGTCAGAATCAATTGTCCGAAGTACAGGCTTCATTAGGAGTTGAGTACGTTTACGACGATCAGTTTATGTTAAGAGCAGGATATTTTTATGAAGATAAAAATAAAGGAGATCGTCAATACTTCACTGCAGGTATTGGTTTAAAGTATAGCTTCATGGGATTGAACTTTGCTTATATCATTCCTTCTAATTCTGGCATCACCCGTAATCCATTGTCAAATACAATGAGATTCAGTATATTATTTGATCTGGAAGAAGGTGGTGGAACTGCAGCTGTTGCAACACCAAAATAATTTTAATAATGCGAATTGGATTTGGAATAGATTTTCATCAGTTAGTTGAAGGAAGAGATTTGTGGCTTGGAGGAATCAAAATTCCACATCATAAGGGTTCTTTAGGCCATAGCGATGCCGATGTATTATTACATGCTATATGCGATGCTTTACTTGGCGCAGCATGTTTGGGAGATATAGGAAAACACTTTCCGGATACCTCTTCAGAGTTTAAAAATATTGATAGTAAAATACTACTGAAACGTACAGTTGAATTATTGTTGACAGAAGAGTACTCCATCATCAACATTGATTCAACTGTTTGTTTAGAATTACCCAAGATAAAACCCTATGTAGAGGAAATGCAGAGAACTATTGCCGATATATGTAATATCACTATCCGCGATATTTCTATTAAGGCTACCACTACAGAAACAATGGGTTTTGTGGGTCGTCAGGAAGGATTGCAGGCTTTTGCTACTGCACTCATTCAACGTAAGTAAGCTGCTCGTTTTTATATGTTCGTCTAAAAATGTTACATGAAGGTTGCAATTTATACAAGAGGTTTAGATATCGATCAGGTAAATCCTTTACAGGTTTTACTGGAGGAACTGGAAAAATATAATGTCGACGTTCTTATCTATAGACCACTACTTGGAAAGTTTCCTTTACCTGCAAAACATCTTGATAAACTTACCCCTTTTCAAGTATCAGAAGATCTCGACGATTCTGTTGATTGCATGATTACCATTGGTGGCGATGGTACTATTTTGGATGCCGTTACCCTTATTAAAGATAAAAATATACCTATCCTCGGTATCAACTTTGGCCGTTTGGGCTTTCTGGTAAATATTAATAAAGAAGAATTAACAGCTGCTGTAGAAGCGCTGATAAACAGAACATATGTAATAGATAAAAGAAGTCTGTTGCATGTGGATGCAAATAAATCTTTATTCGAAAGCGCTCCTTTTGGCTTAAACGAATTTGCTATTCATAAAAGAGATACGGCACCTATGATTAAAATTCATACTTACCTAAATGGTGAGTTCCTGAATTCATACTGGGCCGATGGTTTAATAGTGTCAACACCTACAGGTTCCACAGGATATAATATGAGCTGCAACGGACCAATATTATTCCCCGAATCTGCTTCCTTTGTTGTTACTCCCGTAGCACCACATAACCTGAATGTTCGCTCTATTATTATTTCCGACGAAAGTGTAATTTCTTTTGAAGTGGAAGGTAGAACAGAACATTTTATTTGTGCTTTGGATGCAAGAAGAGAAATAGTAGATGTAAGCTATCAGATTGCTGTAAGAAGAGAAAAATTCTGCGCTAATCTGATCCGTCTTAACGAAAACAGTTTCCTGTCTACTTTACGTTCTAAATTAATGTGGGGTTTAGATAAACGGAATTAACATTTTCTATTCTTTATTTGACTCATTTTTACACGACTAATTCATCTATGCAATTAAGGAAATACATATTATCCTTCTTCTTTCTGTCGGCTGGTATTATAGGTAATACACAGGTGGTAGAAAGCTATCAGAAACTCGCAGAGCTGGGAATGTCCACAGGTGTAGCACATTATTTTGGAGATCTTAATCCTAATGCTGCTGTTAATTGCCCAAAGACTACCACATCACTTTTCTTTACCAAGCAGTTTAATAATTATCTGGGTATTAAAATAGCAGGCACTTATGCTCAACTGGGGTATGCTGATAAATACAGCAGTAACTATGTACAGCAAAGAAGAAACCTGAGTTTTAATACAGATATCTGGGAACTATCGGTAATGGGTGATTTTAATTTCTATGAATTTTATCCCGGACTACGTGGCAGTTATACATTTACTCCTTATATGGGTTTAGGAGTAGGTATATTTAGTTACGATCCTTATGCATACTTGCAAGGACAAAAATATTACCTCCGCGATCTTGGAACAGAAGGACAGCTGGCCAATGGAGGAAAGAGCTACAATAAAACGGCTGTTTGCTTCCCACTTTGTTTAGGAGTAAAGGTTAACCTTACCAGACGATTAAATTTCTATACTGAGCTTTGTTATCGCCTTACTACTACCGATTATATCGATGATGTAAGTGGCAACTATTCTCCCGATTCATTTAATCCTAATGCTGGTGGCAATCAGCTAATTACGTATCAGTTACAGGATAGAAGCTATGAAACAGGTAGCAGAATAGGAATTCAGGGCCGTCAAAGAGGCAACTCCAGCAGGAATGATGCCTATGTTACTTTACAGGTTGGATTATCCCTCAACTTCTTATCTTATCTCTGCCCAGGCTTTAATTAGTAGGACATTTTCAGAACTTGTTTCTAAGTCTATGATTTATAGAAACTAATCTATCTTTTGAAAGGTTAGCGTCTGACCTCCGTTTTTCCATATTTGTTCTCCAAGTGCTTTTAGTTTTACTAAATCGCTCTCTATAACTTTTGCAAAAATGTTACAGCAATCCAGTCCTTTTCCTTCACCATAATATATGCCCATACAGTTTGCAGTCTTTGTTCTGTTGGGTTTAGAAGGCCCTAAAACAACTTCTCCTGTTTCGGTAAATACAGATGAATTTTCCTGAATGATATCAAGCCCAGGAACATTATCAATCCATATTTCCTGTCCCGATACTCTGGCATGTAAAAATGTTCTTTTAAATGGCAGAAGCAATTCAAATGCCTTAACTGTATTGGGTGCATCATTTAAATAGTATTCAAAAAGAATGCTTTGATTGTCTTCGGTTATTACTTTAAAGCCGGTCATAGTTTTAATGCTTTGAATATTTAAACGGTAAATTTATTTAAAATTATTATTAGATGCAAAGTGTCCATTAAAACATACAGA
>JBAXVH010000123.1:0-4734 GCA_037129215.1 Bacteroidota bacterium
CAAATCAAACTATCTATAGCATTCTGTGTTATGCTATTGTTAATTAACTTTAACCCTGGAATCTTTTAAATTAAAAACTAAACTATGAGAAAATTCGTCACATTCCTTTTGTGCACTGTACTAGCCATAACGCAATTGGCAGCACAAACACGCACCTTAAAAGGTAAAGTTACAGACGCCAAAAACAATCCAGTTGCAAATGCATCTGTTGTTGTAAAAGGCAATGCTGCAGGCGCTACAACAGATGCTGCAGGTAGCTTTTCAATTTCAGTACCTAGTACTGCAAAAACCTTGGTTATTACTTCATTAAACTTTGCTAGTCAAGAAATTGCTATTGGTAATAAAACCAGTTTTGCTGTTTCTTTAGTATCTACAGCCTTAGACTTACAAGAAGTGGTGGTTGTTGGATATGGTACAAAAAAGAAATCTGATTTAACAGG
The DNA here is from genome assembly GCA_037129215.1 of Bacteroidota bacterium. Classification (GTDB taxonomy): domain Bacteria; phylum Bacteroidota; class Bacteroidia; order Chitinophagales; family Chitinophagaceae; genus CANFLJ01. The sequence continues at coordinate 441 of JBAXVH010000123.1, forward strand.
TTCTATTTCAACCATTAAAGGTTCTGAAGTTGAAAACGTTCCTTTTTCTTCAGTTGATAAAGCCTTACAAGGTAAAGTTGCTGGTTTACAATCAGTAGCTGCTTCAGGTCAACCTGGTGCTTCTCAAAATATTGTTATTCGTGGTATCAGTTCTATTAATGGTAGCAGTAACCCACTTTGGGTAATTGATGGTATACCAGTTAATACAGGTGATGCATCTCGTTTACAAACAACTGCTAACTTATTAAGTACCCTTAACCCTAATGATATAGAAAGTATTTCTGTATTAAAAGATGCAGCTTCTCAGTCTATCTATGGTAGCCGTGCTGCTAATGGTGTAATTGTGGTGACTACTAAAAAAGGTAAAGCAGGAAAAACCAAATTCAAGTTCGACACAGAAATGGGTCAGAGTGAAGTGGCTTATCAAAACCCAAAATACCGTCCTTTAAATGCACAACAATATATAGACATCACTCGTGAAGGTTTATTAAACTTCCCATACTCTCAAGCAACAACTGATGCTCAGTTAACTAGTTTAGGTAATGGTAGTGGTGTTGATTTCAGCTGGTTAGACAATGTAACTAGAAAAGGTACACAACAACAATACAATTTAAGTGCAGAAGGTGGAAATGATAAAACAACTTTCTACTTATCTGGCGGTCAATTTATTCAAGAAGGTACTACCATCAATTCTAAATTAACTAGAACCAATGGCAATATCCGTATCACCAATAAGGCTACAGACAAATTAACCTTAGGGTTTAACTTAAATGGTGGTGTAGTAAATCAACGTGCGCCTTTAGCTGGTGGTGCTTTTGGTAATCCAGTATTGTCTTCTTTCTTTATTCTTCCTACCCGTTCTGCTTATAATACTGATGGTACTTACAATTTCACCAACTTAGGTGGATTGCATAATACGATTGCATTAACAGATATGGATAAAAGATATTTAAGAGAAATTAGTTTACGCGGTAGCTTTAATGCCGAGTACAAAATTTTTGATAACTTAAAATTCAAAACAAACTACGGAGTTGATTACAACTCATTAGAAGAAGACCAGTACAATAACCCATTACATGGTGATGGTGCTGCTTCTAACGGTAGAGCGTTCTCTTACTATACGCGTTATTTCAACTGGGTTTGGACTAATACTTTAGACTTACAACAAAATATCACACGTGGTGGAGATTTATCTTTCAATGCACAAATAGGATATGAAGCACAAAAATCTGCTGCTTATTTCTCTTCATTGCAAGCACAACAATTTCCTCCAACAATTGCTTTAACATATCCAGCTTCTGGTGCTAGCCCTACTACTGCATCAGCAACTATTTCTGAGTTCTCTTTTGCTTCTCAGTTTGCTTCTGGAGCAATTAATTACAAGAATCGTTATGTAGTGTCTGGAAGTTTCCGTAGAGATGGATCTTCTAAATTCAGTGCAAACAATAAATTCGGTAATTTCTATTCTGTAGGTGCAACATGGAATGTAGAGAAAGAAAAATTCATGGAAAATGTACGTTTCATCACTCAGTTAAAACTACGTTCTTCTTATGGTGTGAACGGTAGTAATACTGCTATTGGCAACTACGATTCTCCACCATTATATAGCTTTGGTAGTAACTATAATCAATTGCCAGGAAGTGCTCCAGCAAACGTAGGAGATCCTAATTTAACTTGGGAATTAAACAAGCCTTTCAACGTTGGTATTGATGTAAGTATATTAAAAAACAGAATCAGTTTTACTGCTGAGTACTACAATAGAACTTCTGAAAGTTTATTATTATCTGTTCCACTTTCTCGTACTTCAGGATTTGCTTCTGCAACCAGAAATATTGGAACAATGGAAAACAAAGGGGTAGAGTTTGCTATTAATATTGTACCAGTTCAAACTAAAAACTTGCGTTGGGATATTGATTTCAACTTTGCCAATAACAAAAACAAAATCTTAACCTTACCTGGTGGTCTTGATATCTTAAATGGTTCTTTCATTTTAAGAGAAGGCGTTGCAATCAACACTTTCTATTTGAGAGACTGGTATGGTGTTGATGCTACAAACGGAGATCCACTTTGGTACAAAGACAATACACATAATGCAGCAGCAACAACCAACGTTTATCCTGGTGTTGATGCAAGGGTATTGGCTGGATCTGCTCAACCAAAATATTTTGGATCATTAACCAATAGCATTACTTTCAAAGGATTTACAGTAAGCGCTCAGTTCTATTATAACTACGGTAACGTTGTTTATGACAGTTGGGGATCTTATTATTTAGGTTCTGGTTTTGGTGCAACTTATAATAAAGTAGCTCGTCAACTTGATCGTTGGCAGAAAGCTGGTGATGTTACAGATATTCCTAAATATGTGTACGGTGGAAATAAAAACTTTTCAAATTCATCAACATTCTATTTAAACCAAGGAGACTTTGTTAGACTTCGCGAATTTCAACTTGGCTATAACTTGCCTAAAAGCTTGTTAGCAAAAGCCAATATTTCGAATGTAAATTTCTACGTACGTGGTACCAATTTATTTACATGGGTTAAAGATAAAAACATGCCATTCGATCCTGAACAAGGAACTGGTAGTGCAACTAACCTGAATGTATTCATTCCTAAAACTGTTACAGTAGGTTTAAACATAGCATTCTAATAAAGGCTAATAAATTATTTCAATTATGAGAAGAATATTAAAATTTAATTTGTTACTGATAATAGTGTTATTGGTAACTTTTACATCATGTAAAAAGTCGTTTATCGAAATAAATTCACCAACCTCTTTGGTTCCAGATGTGGCGTTGGGAACTGAAGCCGATTTATTGGTGGCTTTACGTGGTGCTTATGCAGGTTTGAGAGGTGTTGATTTCTATGGTAGAACTCTTCCTGTTTTGGGAGATTTGATGGCAGATAATGCTTACCAATCAACCTTAAATACCAACCGTTATACATTTTATAATAACTATAGTAATACAATCGGCGCAACAGCTGCAGATGCTAATGCTGCTGGTATGTGGGCAACTGCTTATACTACTATTTTGCGTGCAAACAATATAATCAATTCTACTGTAGCTACAACTGTAAACGTTAGTCAGTATAAAGGTGAAGCATATGCCATTCGTGCATTGTGTTATTTTGCTTTGGTTCGCCATTTTGCAAAACCTTATGCAGAAGATCCTGCTGCACTTGGTGTTCCAATTATTACTAAATACAATCCCGATTTAAAGCCTGCACGTAACAAGGTTTCTGAAGTGTATACTTTAATGATTGATGACTTAAATAATGCTTATACCTTAATGACCAAATTTACCAACTCATCGCAGTTTAGTAAATATGCGGCTAAAGGTTTACAAGCAAAAGTGTATCAAAACATGGGCGATAAAACAAATGCAAAAACTGCAGCCCTTGATGTAATTAATAACAGTGGATTCACAGCTTTAACTGCTGCTGCTCATGCTGCTTATTGGACTTCTATTACTTTTAGAACTGATAAAGTAGAAACTTTATTTGAAGTTTCTTCTGATGCTGTTGCTAACTTGGCTTTCGACGAATTATCTTATTTGTACAGCCAATCAGGTAACTACGGAGATTTACTTTGCTCTGATGCACTTTATGCATTATTTGCTGCTGCCGATGTTAGAAAAGCATTGTATGCAACCGGTACTCGTGCAGGATTGCCATCGGTATTTGTAAATAAATACCCAGCTATTTCTGGAGATCCTAGTGATACCAAAGTTTTACGTTTCAGTGAAATGTATTTGATTGCAGCTGAGTCTTCTTTGCCTACCAATGAAGTTGATGCACTTACCTATGTAAACTTGCTTACCAGCAAAAGAGGTGCAAACCCAATTGTTTCAACAGGTACAGCATTGTTTGAAGACATTATTACTGAAAGAAGAAAAGAATTGGCTTTTGAAGGAGATCGTTTCCATGATCTTCAACGTTTAAAGCGTGATATTGCACGTAGTACTAACTACCCTGCAGCAGCGCAAGCCATTCCTTACACTGTTACAAGAAGGTTGTTGCCAATTCCACAAGTTGAAATTGATGCAAACCCTGCTATCAAACCACAACAAAATGCTGGTTATTAATATTTTTTAAATATTAAGCCACTATATATTTTAAGGAGGCTGACTCAATAGTATGAGTCAGCCTCTTTTAATTCGGATACCTGATGGATAAGTATATTCGTTTACACAATTCTCAGCAGAGTATTTTAGTTTTGATACATTCTGCTTAGTTTTTTAAAGTGCCTCATGCTGAAGTAGGTTGAATCAAAACAAGTGTCACATAACGATTAAAG
>JBAXVH010000124.1:0-4726 GCA_037129215.1 Bacteroidota bacterium
AACTTAACCCGTTTAAAATATAATCTAAGAAAACTTAAACTGTCAGCCTTGTTCTCAAATGACCAAATATTTCCAAAATCAATACTATCCTGCCTATTTGGGAGTTTTGTAAATGTAGCTATTGTATTATATTGATTGCCGGCCGAGTCGTAATTACATATGCTTCTCCAAACATATTTTATTCTTGCGGTATCTTTTGTCTGAGCATTACATAAATTAGAATAAATTATTCCATATGTCACAAGAACTGATATAATAAAATATTTCATATGATTGTTAATATTTGAAATTACTTTGTATTGGTATTAAATTTATTTAATAGGGCATCAATAATTGTTGGGTTAGCAATTTCACTAATCCACTCCCTTGGTATTGAATCATACCCATAAGCTAACCCAGCTAAGCCTCCAGTTAATGCAGCAATAGTATCTGTATCGCCGCCTAAATTCACTGCTTTTAAAACAGCGTCTTTGTAGTTATCGGTATTTAAAAAACACCAGATCACCGCTTCTAGTGTGCTTAATGCATATCCGGTGGATTGTATTTCAGATTCGGGTAAGTTTGAAAACCCCTTAGCGAAAAGCTTTTTAAAATAACCCCAGCCTAAAAGTGTAGATTCTTCTTCATCATCTGAAATATTCCAGCCGAATTTTATACATGCAGTGGCATATTTCATAGCGGATAATTTATTACCACCATCTAATAAATGTTTTACAAACCGTACATAAAATATGCAACATAAATGGCAAAGATGACTCCGATGAGTAATCTTGTTTTCAATGATCATACTATTAATTGATTTAGATATATCTTCTTTAAATGCATATGGCAAACAACGCATCAAACTCCCATTGCCGGCAGAATAAACCCTATTTCCGCCAGACAAATGAGGTTTTACTTCGGCAATTAAATTATCAATTGCATTTCTGGTTGTGTGTCCTATATCAAATGCCTCTCCATGTGCTGTCATATATCCCTTTGTGTACCAATTAACAAAACGAGTTGCTAAATCAGCTGGACTGCCCTGATGAATTAAATTGTCTAGAACACATAACATCATTGAACTATCATCACTCCAGGTACCCGCCGGCTGATGATGTGCTCCATAACCAATCATACCAGTAGCTGGATTAACCTTCATGACTTCACGGTCAGTAAATTCAAAGGGAACGCCTAGGGCATCGCCCACAATAAAGCCCCAGATGGCCGCCTTTTTATGTTGCTGCGTGTTCATGATTGCCTTTTAATTGATAGAGATGTTGCCATAATTTAAACGCACCAGCATAATTGGCGCTGTAAACAAACTGATTATCTTCTATGCTGTTTTGTTTCATAAGATTGGAAAGGTAGAGCTTAGGTGAAATATGCAAACAATCGGCTATTTCTCTGGATTTTGGTCTTTTTAGGTTCCAGTCTTTCCGGAAAGTGATGGCCTCCATATAATTACATCCGGTAAGCATACAATACAACTGCTCTAGTTGGTGCGCATATACCAGAAAACCAAAACTAGATTCAAGCCATTGGTCTATAACTGGTACCACTGGACGAGATTCAACGAATTGTATAATAACCATTAGTCTTGCGGGATCAATTATCGGATAGAGGCTGGTGAGAAAAAGCAAATATTCGTAATTGACTGAAGATAATTTCAATAAGCAATCCCTAAATGAAGGCCGATTCCTGTTAAATGGTTTATGCCCCGATAACAAAGTAATTGGAATGGGTTTATCCATATTGATATAAATAAGCTGGTGGTAAGGATAATTGCGTATCTGTTCTTCGTATTCTGAGCCTGCAATTTCTATTAAGCCTACATTCTCTTCAGTACTAAATATTTGTTGTTTAATGGGTAAGCTTTTCACCAGCTTTACTGGTATATCTTGTTTGTTCATTTTACTTCTTTAAACACAATAATAAACAAGAGGTTTGTACTCTTTTTATAAACAGTATTTCTTCTGCTTCAATCTAAACAATCAAAAGGTTAGGGGTAATTGCTATTACAGTGTTTAGTGATTTAGTATAATATTAAAATTTCAGTTTATAATCTATTTACAAGATGAAATCTTTTCGGTTTGTAAATAGTAAACATGTTGTTTAATCTTATTCTTCGTCTGCAATTGTAAATCCTTTACAAAGCCAGCACCTAAATTCGCCCTCTCTTATTGTTCACCACCTAAATTTTATCATGATGTACAATTTTGATCAAGCTCCCAACCCAGTTTTAGATGGCATTAAGAAATTATATGATGATTTGCAAGACTCCAAGTTATCTGAAACAGTAATTAATGCTAATGAAGCAGAAATTGCTACGCTACGTGTTTTTTTTGAATGTGAGGATGATCAGGCAGTAATACTGGCATTGTTTTGCCAAATGCATTATAATAATACTCAACCCTCTGTAAGGGAGTTGATTGAACATCTTGCCATTAAAACCTCATCGGCTTTAGTAATTAATAAACTGCTGAAATTATTTGTTGAAAGAGAATGGATATATCCGAAACAAGACCTGATGCTGTTCCCTTTATGTGAATATGGAATCGCGGCTAAGTTTATTCGCTGTGTAACTACAATGGAATGGAAATATATGGCCACAAAGCCATTAACCAGTTCATTCGACTTATTACATCGCTTCAATAATAAACTCAGCGATAGAAAATCGCGCAAGATAAGTTATGACGGTTTGGTAAACTCTACTTATGAACTGATTAAAGCAAATGGGCATATTGAATTAGCGGCCTTTATTGTAGCAGAGGGAATGAATCCAGATGAGGCGGCTTATTATTTAGCCATGTGCTATCAGTACTTTGAGGGTTATGTTAATATAGATAAGGATAGCATTATATCCAACTTTAAACCTACCATGGAAAAGCAATACGCCTTTCGTCATGAATTTAATTCGCGCAGCAGTATATTTTTTACACAGGAGTTAATTAGGGAAAACCGGGCAGACGATATGTTTAATTCCTTAGAATATTGTTTAACTGACAAGGCGGTTCATTCCTTTGATAAAAATGATATACCCAGAAAGCCCTATATAGAAGGAATGCTGAAAGAGCTTAAGCCCGAGTCTATCACAGGAAAGGCCTTGTTTTTTGAGCCTGATGCTGAAGTGCTGGTAAATAAACTTCAAGATTTACTGCAAGTAAACAATTTTAAGAAATTAAAAATAAGATTGGAACAACAGGGCTTAAAGCCTGGAGTAAGTATCCTGCTTTATGGACAACCAGGTACGGGTAAAACTGAAACGGTATTGCAGTTGGCCAAACAGAGCAATCGGCATGTATTAATGTCTGATGCCAGTAAAATACGAAGCAAATGGATTGGTGAAACTGAAAAAAACATACGGAAATTATTTACCGATTATAAAAAAGCCTGTGAAAACTTTGAGGAGTTGCCGGTATTACTGTTTAATGAGGCGGATGCTATTATAGGTAAACGTGGACAAGTAAATGACCGTGGAGATCAGATGGAAAACGCACTTCAGAATATCCTTCTTGAAGAACTTGAAAACTTTGATGGGATATTTATTGCCACTACCAATATGGAAGATAATCTGGATAAGGCTTTTGACAGGCGGTTTTTGTACAAGATTAAATTTGAAGTGCCTAGTAGCACTACGATAGCGGCCATCTGGAAAGATAAATTTCCACAGATTGGGGAGGGGGTAATCAATAACTTATGTGAAAAAGTGAAACTCACTGGTGGTCAGATTGAAAATGTGAGAAAGAAATTAATTGTGGATAGTTTACTGGATGCCGAATTAGACCCGTCGGAGCAATATCTTTTGCAACAAGCAGAGCAAGAAATCAGCTTGCAACAGAAAAGCGCCCAACGAAATGTAATTGGGTTTAATAGGGCTTAGGCATTGATTTTTGTACTACTACAAATAAATAATAACGAGATGCACAATAAGCAAACCATCGAAAAAATATTAACTGAATTAGAGAGGGAAGCAAATGAACTAACTGAAAAGGGGTATGCAAAATGTTATTACAGCAATACAATAATACCACAGGATGATAACTGTATTGAACTTTGCGGAGCAGCAAATAAGGAGTATTCAGTATTAGAAAATGCTACTCCTAAAAATGAATTGCTAATTATTGAATGGCGTACTAAGTATATAGCAGTGCATGATTACCCATTTTCAAATAATCAATTAGCCCTTGGAGCCGTACAGCAATTCAAGTTAAATTATGAGCAATGTATTGACTATTTTTTAGCGTTAATTGATAAAAATGAATCTGAAGACTTACAAGAGAGGGTTAATATCAGTATTACGCAAAAAGCTGAGGGCCTTTATCCGCAATATTATTTTACTACAGCTATATCTCCCAGGGGAATTGCTAAACTCAATAAAGCGCTTTGGAAAGAAGCGGTTGATAATAATAAAGCTTTTTACATCGATGGGGAACCTTCATTGAAAGGCTTTAGGTTAAAAGGGAACGATTTTAAATTGCACGGAATGCTCCTTGCCATTGGTATTGAAGGTCAATTGATTTGTATAACCGAAACCAGTAAACCGGTACAAATTCGCGAAGCATTAAAGGGGGTTTTGTTTATCAGCAAAGCGCTTTATCATGAGCATGTAATCGAAATTCAGCACCCTTTAACTGTTTTTATAATAGATCGGGTACGCTAAAACCCTTAGTGCCTATTTTTAAATATTTATAATAATAAAACTTAAAATACTTTACGAACTGTTGGCCTTCTCACTCTACCGCAT
>JBAXVH010000125.1:0-4590 GCA_037129215.1 Bacteroidota bacterium
TTGGTACTAGCATTGCCATTACTTCTACCTGTTCATTAGGAGGTGCAAATGCAGGCAACTATTCCTTAACGCAACCTACATTAACTGCAAGAGATATAACTGCATTAGCTTTAACGGTTACTGGAGCTACTACTAGTAATAAGGTGTATGACAGAACCAATACCGCTACTGTAACAGGTGGATCTTTAGTTGGAATCATTAGTCCAGATGTGGTAACGCTTACTCAATCTGGAACTTTTGCTCAAACAGGTGTTGGTACTAGCATTGCCATTACTTCTACCTGTTCATTAGGAGGTGCAAATGCAGGTAACTATTCCTTAACACAACCTAGTTTAACTGCTAGAGATATAACTGCAGCTACTGTAACTATCACGCCAGATGCTTCACAGAATAAAGTGTATGGAGCTTCAGATCCTACCTATACTTATACTGCAAGTCCATCAGTAAGTGTTACAGGAACACTCAGTAGAGCTACTGGAGAAAACGTAGCTACTTATGCATATACTATAGGTACATTAAGTGCCGGAAGCAATTATTCACTAACATTAAATGGTACAAATACATTTGCTATTACTCCTGCAACTCTAACTTACACTGCAAACGCTGCAAGCAAAACCTATGGTGCTGCTAATCCTTCGTTCAGTGGAACTGTAACAGGATTTGTAGGGTCAGATAATCAGAGTAATGCAACTACAGGAACACTAAGCTTTACTTCTTCCGCAACTACCACTTCTACACCAGGCAGTTATGCAATTACTGGTAGTGGTTTAATGGCTAATAATGGTAATTATACCTTTGCTCAGGCTAGTGGAAATAGTTCTGCGTTTACCATTAACGCAGGAGTTGCAGGTACCTGGATTGGTATAATAAGTAATGCATATAATAATCCAGCAAACTGGGCAGATAATAATGTGCCTGGTTCTTCTGTAAATGTTTCTATAGCTTCTGGTGCTACTTATCCTACTGTATCAACTACACAGAGTGTTAATAATTTAACCATTTCTTCTGGTGCTACCGTAACAGTTACTGGCACTTTGAATATTGCAGGTAATATCAGTAATAGTGGAACATTAGATGCTTCTGCAGGTACAATTGTACTGAATGGTAGTAGTGCACAAACTGTTTCAGGAGGCTTTACTGTTCAGAATATTACGGTAAATAATACTTCAGGTGGTGTTAGCTTGGGAGCAACATCGGCAGATACGGTATATGTTACGGGTGTTTATACCCCTACTGCAGGTACTTTAACTACCAATGGCAGACTGGTACTGGTATCCAATGCATTGGGTACAGCCAGTGTAGCAGCAGGTTCTGGTAATTATATTTCAGGTAATTTAGTGGTACAACGTTATCATACAAGTAAAAGAGCATGGTTGCTTATAAGTGCTCCACTTACTACTTATGGTTCTGGTTTAAATGGTAGTATACATAATAACTGGCAACAGCAAACCTTTATAACAGCTCCTCCTTCTTATGCAAATCCTGCTACTAACAGCAATGGTATGGATTCTGCGGTAAATAATACTTATGGTATGCTAAGATGGACAGGCTCAAGTTGGGGTAGAGTTTTAAATACAATTAATGATACTTCTTTAATTGGAAATCAGGGAGGTACTACAGCAGATAATAAACCATTCTTCTTATTTGTAAGAGGAGATAGAAGCATTTTACCAACTGCTGGCAGTACAAATGCTTCTGCGGTTACTTTCAGAGCTACTGGTGCATTGCAGACTGGCAATAAAACTTTTAGTTATAGTAATACTTCTAGCTATGCATTGGTTGCCAATCCATATCCTGCGCCTATCGATCTTACCAGTTTCCTTGGAGATAATTCAGGATTAACATCAGGTAATACTAATACTTACATATATTATTGGAATCCAAATATTAGTACTACCGGTGGTTATACTACGGCTGTATATAATAATGGAAGCTGGAATTATACCAGTAATGGCGTTTCAGGTAATACAGGAGGCAATGCACAACCTTCTTTTATTCAAAGTGGTCAGGCATTTTTTGTAACTACCAATAACACATCATCTGTTATTTTCAAAGAAACACAGAAGAGTACTGGCAATAGTACCAATACTGTTTTCGGGAAAAATCCAACACCTACTATAAATGTAGACCTTTCTAAAGGAACTAACTATATAGATGGTGTGATGACTATGTATAATAACAATTACAACGCTGCAGTAATTGCGCCTACAGAAGATGCATACAAATTCTGGGGTAACGAAGAAGGAGTTGCTATAGCAAGAACAGCTACTAACCTGAGTGTTGAAGCCCGCCCTGAGATTGTAGGTGCTGATACAACCTTCTTATTTATGAATAAAATGGTGGCTGGTAATACATACAACTTTAAGGTTACAGCAAACAATATACCTGCTAATGTTACGGGTGTTCTGGTAGATAAATACCTGAATACGAATACTGCATTAGATCTTACAGTGCCTACGAATATCAACTTTACTGTGGATACTGCAGCAGCTGCTAAGTCGGCTTCCAGGTTCATGATTGTATTGAATTCTAAGGCTCCATTGTATGTAAGTGATATTAAGGTAAAGGCAAGCGTAAAAGCGAAGTCTGCCGTAATAGACTGGAGCGTAGCTACAGAAAAAGAAGTGAAGAGCTATACCGTAGAACATAGTACTTCTGGAAATGACTTCAAATCTATCAATACTACTGTAGCCAAGAATGCTAATAATAGTAATTACAGTTATACCGACAACAATGCAAACACTGGCGATAACTACTACCGTATTAAAGCTATCAATGTTGATGGTTCTGTACAATACAGTAGTATTGCAAAGGTTACCATTGGAGATAGGAATGAAGGCATAAGCATTTATCCTAACCCGATAGTAGGTAAAACAATGAATGTACAGATGAGCAATATTGCTGAAGGTACTTACAGCCTAAGCATGACGAATGCTAACGGTCAGCAGGTAATGGAACAACAATTACAACATGCTGGAGGAAGTGTAACGAGCACGGTACAATTGCCAACTGCTGTAGCATCAGGAATCTATCAGTTAAGACTGACCAGCAATGGTAAGTCTTATACAGAGACGGTGATAGTGAAGTAAGGAAAGGTTCAAGGGGTTTAAAAGGTTCAAAACGTTCAAGTCGTTTAATACGTTTAACGAAATACAAATACAGGAGGTTGCCCATTCGGGCGGCCTCTTATATTTTAACCATAGAATACAGGGATATAGGAGACAGGAGTTAGGAGATAGAATAAAATACAGGAGTTGTGTTTTGTGTTAAACCCAGATTACACATTAGAATTCTATTACAGTTTTTAAATATTTCAAAGACAAGCGTTTGCTTGATTTTTTGTTATTACCATAGTTCACTATGATTGCTAAAAAAAATCTGCACAAACACCCGTCTTTATTGTATTTGTAACCTTCATATCGAACTCTAATGCCTAATCTGGGTTAAAACCCATTAAGCAATGAAACAATTTAACCATATTGAACTTATAAAACCTTTTAAACTTCTTGAACCTCTTGAACTTCTTAAACCTTTCATTCCCCATCTTTGTAAAAATTAATAATGGCCGTGCAGATAAAAAAAGTAATTAAAAAACTCTGGAAGATAATTAAGGTAACATTTCTTACCATGTTTCTTAGTTCACTGGTGTACATCATTATTGGTAAGTGGGTAATTCCTCCAACAACCATTACACAAATGGTAGACAGTTATAAATATGGGATCTATCAGGAAAATGTTAGTTGGAATCATATATCCTCCAACGTAAAATTGGCGGCTATTGCCAGCGAGGATCAATTATTTCTGGAGCATAGTGGGTTCGATTGGAATGCTATAGAAAAGAGTCTTAAACCGCCTAAAAAGGGCAGGAAGTCTAAACGGCCTCCTGGTTCAGGTGCAAGTACTATCAGTCAGCAGGTTGCAAAGAATGTTTTTCTGTGGCAGGGCACCGGCTGGACAAGATATTTTCGCAAGTTGCCAGAGATGTATTTTACCAAAATGATTGAATTGGTATGGGGTAAGAAAAGAATAATGGAAGTGTATCTGAACGTGATAGAAATGGGCCCAGGTATTTATGGTATTGAAGCAGCAGCTCAAAGTAATTTCAATAAGAAAGCTTCACAGCTAAATGCCGAGCAGGCAGCACAGATAGTAGCTTGTTTTCCTAATCCTAAAAAGTTCTTTGTAGTACATCCTCAAAGTAGGAGAGTGGCCTGGCGCTATCCTCAGATTATAAGGGAAATGAATAACCTTAGAGATGATGAAGATATTGATGACTTCCTTAAAAACTAATAATAAAAATTATGAGTAATAGCATAATGCCTGAAAGATTTAATATTAGAGTCTATGGGATATTGATTGACGATAATAACAGAATATTGGTGAGTGACGAATACATCAGGGGTAATTATTTTACTAAATTTCCAGGCGGTGGATTAGAGTTGGGAGAAGGTACAAAAGATTGCCTGATAAGAGAGTTTATGGAAGAAACTGGTTTGACGGTTACTATTAATAAACATCTTTATACTACCGATTTTTATCAGCAATCTGCCTTCAGATCCTCCGATCAGATAATCTCAATTTATTATACTG
>JBAXVH010000126.1:0-4584 GCA_037129215.1 Bacteroidota bacterium
CCTTTCCCTCGTCTTTTTCTATAGCCGCTTTTAAACACAACAATCTTGCAGCTTCAATACGGGTAGCCATATCAGCCAGTTTAAACTGTATAGCCTGATGATTGAATAAAGGTTGTCCAAAAGATTGACGTTCTTTGGAGTATTGCAAGGCTCTTTCATAAGCCCCCGATGCAATGCCCAATGCCTGCGAAGCAATACCTATTCTACCGCCACCCAAAGTTTTCATAGCCAGTTTAAATCCTTCTCCTTCTTTACCAAGTCTGTTTTGTTTAGGCACTTTTACATTAGTAAAATGAATAGTACAGGTATCACTACCCCTTACGCCCATTTTATTTTCTTTTGGTGCTACTTCTATTCCTTCCGAAAAACGATCTACAATCAACCAGTTTAATCCATTAGATCCTTTCTCCGGATTACTTTGAGCAATCACCATATATACACTAGCAGTAGAGCCATTGGTAATCCAGTTCTTGGTGCCATTCAATAAATAATAATCCCCTTTATCTTCTGCAGTAGTTTTCTGTGCAGTAGCATCACTTCCAGCTTCAGGTTCACTCAGTAGGAACGCACCTATAAATATCTCTCCATTCTTCTTTCCCTGTGCTAATGGTACTAAGAACTCTTGCTTTTGTTCCTCCGTACCAAATATTTGAAGCCCGGTAGTAACCAGACTATTATTTACACTCATTATTACGCCCACGCTGGCATCTACCTTACATATTTCCTCCATGGCCAGCACATAACTTACCGTATCAATACCTGCACCACCATATTCAGGGCTAATCATCATACCCATAAAACCAAGATCGGCAAGCATAGCAATCTGTTCCTTTGGAAATTGTTGCTTTTCATCCCTTTCTATCACGCCCGGCAAACATTCGTTAATGGCAAAATCTTTAGCCGCTTGTTTTATCAGTAATTGTTCTTCCGTAAAGTCAAAATACATAGATGTTATGTTTAATCGGACAAAAATATAGGCTCAATAGATTTCTGCTAACGTTTGTTAGTAAATAATTAAATAAATTATTCAGATGATGCTCAAACGATTGCACTGTAGGTATAAAACGTCTTTAAAAAAAGGGAAGCTGAAAATTAGCTTAAACAATAATAATTACTATATCTTTACCATCTCTATAATTTGAACCATAATGAAATTTGAAGCAGTTACCATAAAGGATATAGCAAAAGAATTGAACCTTTCAACTTCTACTGTATCCAGAGCCTTGAGGGATAGTTATGAGATAAGTGCAGAAACAAAGAAATTAGTAATTGAATATGCCGAGAAAATCAATTATCGTCCCAATCCAATTGCACTTAGTTTGAAAGAAAGAAGAACAAGATCCTTAGGAATTATAGTTTGTGAGATAGCCAATAGCTTTTTTTCTCAGGTAATTGATGGTATAGAATCTGTTGCATACAGCAGAGGATACAATGTTACATTCCTACAGAGTCATGAATCTTTTGATAAAGAAAAACTAAGTCTGGAATACCTTGCTTCCAGATCGGTAGATGGCTTATTAATTTCTGTTTCTACAGAAACACAAGACTTTTCTCATATAACACAACTGTCCAACAGAGGATTTCCTATAGTATTTTTTGATAGAATAGTAGATGAAATAGATACCCATAAAGTAATAGTCAACAACTTTAAAGGAGTGTATACTGCTATTAATCATTTAACAGGAAAGGGGTATAAAAGAATAGCCTACATTGCTAATTCAGAGTTTTTAACCTTAACAAAAGATAGACTAAACGGCTACAAAAAAGCATTGAGCGAAGCAGATATAGAAGTAGACGATTCGCTGATAAAATATTGTAATCATGGTGGTATGATTAACGATGAAGTAGAAAAAGTGCTGGACGAAATATTTGCATCAAAAAAGAAACCCGATGCAATATTTGCTTCTTCCGATAAGTTAACAACAGGATGTTTACACTACTTTAAGAAACACAATATTAAAGTGCCTAAAAATGTAGCATTGATTGGGTTCTCCAACAATGAAAATTCCGATTTATTCAATCCTGCTCTAACGGTTATTAAACAACCGGCAATGGAAATGGGAGAGATAGCAACTAATTATTTGCTGGAACTAATAGAAAGCAAAAGACCTATAAAAGATTTTGAAACAAGAATTCTGGATACCGAATTTATTGTTAGAGAATCTACATAGTTTATAAAATGTATAAAAAAGCGGGATGATAATTTCATCCCGCTTTTTTATTTCTTACCATTAAAGAAACCAAGATCTTTTAAGATGGGTTTCAATACCGAAGTCTCAATGGTTTTAATATTATAAGCTTTATCACCTTCTGTATTAATTACAAAGAAATAGGGGTGCTTGTTTTCTTCTATCCAGCCAACTATCCATCCTATCTGATGATTCTTTTCATTCATTGTAGTGCCTGTCTGGTAGGCTAACTGATAGTTTGCATTAAATTCTTTAATAAGCGTCTTCTTTACAATATTCTGAACTCTTTTTTGAAAAGGGAGTTGATTAAAATATACTTTCTCTATAAATCCAAGCGCTTCATCAGGCGTTATTTTTAAAGCGTTATTCATCCAGAATGAATCAATATTCCTGATGTTTTTATTGCCATATTTAATACTGTCTATCCAGTACTTCATTTCTTTTTCTCCAATAGCTCTCGATAAGCTACTGAAATATGCATAAGAAGAACTCTTTAAAGCGCTATCAAGTGAAATGCCGGTATAAATCTGATTAGAAGCCTTATCAATAGAATCCTGAGCAACAACTTTATTTTCATTTGGAATAATACCCTTTTGTAATCCTATTAAAGAATTTAAAGTATTAAAAGTAGCTGCCGGAGAATAAGCAGAGTCTTTGTATCTGTTTAAATTATAGATAATAAAATTGCTTTGCCCATTGTTGTAAATAGCAAAAGTGCCTCTTACAGCATTTTGTGTAAAGTACTTTTCATAACTATTCTCTATTGTTACGTTATTAGGAGAACAACTAAGGATTAAAAAGGAAGAAATAATGACTATAGAAAGATATCGTAACATGGAAAATTTATTTGTTTATGTATAATATTACTTACCCCAGACAGATGGATTTTCTCTCCAGGAAATAAGATTGTCTAACACTTTTTCGGAGATAATGTTTTTTTCAATAGCTGTTTTTACAAGTTGTTCATAATTACAAAGGGAATGCTGAGGAACACCTGCAGCATCAAAAGCAGTTACAGCTTCCTTAAATCCGTAATTAAATATGGAAACAATACCCAGTATTTCAAGTTCCTTTTGTTTTAGGGCATCTACTACTTTTATAGAGCTCTTTCCAGTAGAAATAAGGTCTTCAATAATGATCGTTTTTTGTTTTGGAATACATTGTCCTTCAATCTGATTACCCAAACCATGTTCCTTAGGAGTAGGTCTTACATAAATAAAAGGCAGTTTTAACTGATCGGCAACTAAGGCTCCCCAGGCTATTCCTGCAGTTGCAACCCCTGCAATTAATTCAGTGTCAGGGAATTTATCAAATATCAAATTCGATAGTTCGCTCTTTATATGATCTCGGATAGTAGGGAAAGAAAGTATTTTTCTATTGTCGCAGTAAATAGGACTTTTCCATCCACTTGCCCAGGTATAAGGATTTTCAACGTTTAATTTTACTGCATCTATCTGTAGTAACTTTTCTGCTATAAATTGATTATTGTTTGCCATAAGTGCTGCAAAGTAATACCCGAAGTTGATACTGTTAATCAAAGGAACAAAAAAAGCCATTTACAGTTTATGTAAATGGCTTTCTTAATAGTAAGAAGTTATTAAGCTACCTTTCTCTTAGCAAGTTTGCTTTTAAGATTTGCAGCTTTATTTTTATGGATAATTCCACGTTTAGCTAATTTGTCAATCATAGATTCAACCGAAGGTAATTTCTCACCATAGGCTGCCTGAGTGTCTAATACCTTTAGATCACGAATTGCATTACGGGTTGTTTTACCGTAATATCTATTTCTATCTCTACGTTTTGCAGCTTGTCTTGTATCTTTCTTTGTAGCTTTATGATTTGCCATATATCTCCATTTTGAGGACGGCAAAAGTAGTGGTATTGAACTACATGAGGAAAAATATTTTTAAAAAAGTTTTTTTTCACACTTCTTTAAGTGATTCTAACCAATCAAAAATAGGCCTTTTGCATACAGAAACTCACAAATCTATGTCTTGAATATTTAATTTTCAGGAGTGTTAAAATTTAAAAATATATAGTAGACCTGATGAGTCAGGTGTTGAAATTAATATTGAATGGAGATAAATTCAGTGTTAAAATATTATTTGTTACGAAAACCTTTACTTGATTTAAATAAATCTTTTGAATGACGAATGGGTAAAAGTACGATATTCGCAATCCAATAATAAGCAAGAACAATTATAACCGAACGATGAAGGATTTTTCATTTATTACAAACTCTCATCCAGCATATATTGAGAGTTTATACCAGGAATTTATTAAGGACTCATCTACTGTTGATCCTGATTTAAAAAAGTTTTTTGAAGGTTTCGACTTTGCCGTTGCCAATAATGTTGCCTCTGGTACTGTTTCTCCTGGAGCCAGTGCGGATACA
>JBAXVH010000127.1:0-4558 GCA_037129215.1 Bacteroidota bacterium
GTATAACGCTTGGCGTAATGGTATTGTAATACCCTTGACCTATATAGGTTTTAAGCACTTTGTTTTGAGAAGCTACATCCCTGATATGATTCAGGTACTGAAATTCACTGATAGCATCAGGAATATTCATAGCATGATTAATACGAATAGATTCAGGGATAGTTAACTCAATCAATTCATCCAGAGATGAATGACCAGTAGTGGCTAACATTTTTTGTGTGTCGGTAGGGTTGGGGCCTATATGTCTTCGTTGAAACTCTTCTGATTGGCTAATGAACAAACTCATATTGAATGTAATTAAATAGGCCGCAAAATTACGCAAAAGAGACTTACCTTTTTAGCAATTAAGTAGTATGGGGATATAGTGTGGGATAAGAATTTGCATATTAGTGCAACAATTCACCATTGAGACACTTTCTTTGTGAAAAGATTAAACAAAGATTAGATAAAAGCATTTTAATAACCTTACATTTGCACAGCCTAATTGCAATGGTTAATATAATAGGGTTTGTATTTTATAATAAATTTTTACTCGTATTATGTCCGACTCAACTGATTATCTTCAAGCTCCCGATAGTTCTATCGTGAAATTCATTTCTCAACAGACAGTATTAAGCATGGCCAGTATGGATGAAACTTATCCGCATTGTGCTACCTGTTTTTATGCTTATCACGAAGAATGGAATGCAGTTGTTTTTAAATCGGATCCAGCAACCAGTCATATTCAATTATCACAAAAATATTCTTTAGTAGCAGGCACTATTTTACCTGATGCTTTAAAGAAAGGTGTAACACAAGGAATACAATTTAAAGGTGTTTTTGTTACCCCCTCAGGACTACTGGAAGAAAAGGCTGATAAGGTTTATTATTCAAAATATCCTTTTGCCAGAGCTATGGGCGGAAAAGTATGGGTGATAGAACTGACTGATATTGTATTTACCGACAAAGTATTTGCAATAGGTAAGAAGCTACACTGGAAGAAAGAAGTAAAGTAATACGAGGATAATTCAACATATTTATCCTGCATCTAGCAATCCCATTGCTGGTTATCATTAAAAATTTACAATCAGATATTACGCAATTAATAATTGGGAATCCCCCATTATTAATTGCTTTTGTTTAAATTATTTGTCCAAATAGTGCTTTGGCTTGCGCTTTTACTACTCGTAATAGGGCTAGCCGCACTGGTAAATGCGCAGTTACTACTCCGGCATGGCCTCAACGGTCTGGTAATAGGGCAAATACTACTCCGGCTAGGGCAAGCCGCACTGGTAAAAGAGCATTTACTACACCGGCGTGGGCACAACGGACTAGTAAAAGCGCGGTTACTACAAGCGCTAGGGCAAGAGAATACAGTATTTGCTATTGATTTACGTTAGGAATGGCTTTTTAAACCTAGAAAACCAAGTCTTTTATTAATCATTTTATTGATATCTGGGGCTACATCAATCTTATAAATAGTAATAAGGAAAAGACTGCTAAAAATGCTTACTCTAATTAGGGTATCAATATAGATATTGGTTAACCTTGGAATGAAGTATATCAGTGCATAGATAACAATGGTGGTAAGCAATAATTTAAGATGATTGAAATTGTACGGTTGCAAGTTGTACTTGTGGTACAAAAACCAGTAACGTACACTATTGAACAATATAAGTGCTGCCAGATTGGATAATGCCAGGCCGGGAAGTCCGAAATATTTAATCAGAAAGAAATTAAGAGGTAAGGAAAGAATGGTATAAAAAACATTGGTAAAGAAATCGAATTTCCATAGGTTGCTGGTAGCAATAATACTACCGTTTACGCCTGTGCCCAGATCAATTACTTTGGCAATACCCAGAATAAATACAATGGGTTCTATCATACTCCAGTTCTGATTTCCTTTCGACATTACATGGGTAAGAAAATAGGAGAGGTTGTGAATATTTAGCCATATTAATCCAAACATTGCAAGGCCCACTACCAGTAGATTGGAAACACTTTTTGAATAAATATTGGTGATATTATCCATGTCTTTATCTTTCCATGCCTGCGATAATAAAGGGATGGCAATTCCAAGACTTCGTTGCGGTATATCCATAATGGCAGTAATATAGAGGGCTATAGAGAATACCCCTAAATCTTTTAGACCGTTTAAACCTACAATTAAAAAAGTGTCGTTGGTACGGGCCAGTACATTTAAAAAGTGTGCTCCTAAAACAAAGGACCCGAATACGAGCATTTTCTTTTTTAGTCTGCGGGTAACCTTGGAAGGTTTTATAATATTCAATCGCCACTTTCCGGAACGGATTAGCATAACAATTACTATTATTACTGGAATAAGGTATAGTAAACTAAACCCATTCATAAAAGTATTGAAATTGATAATCCTGTAACCAAACAACAATAGCAGGACGGTAGTAATTATTCTGACTAAAGTTTCCCGAAGAAAGTTGGTAACAGCAGATTTGTGCTGTGCCCACATATAAGCTTCGAGCAACAGGAAAATCAGTAATATAAAAGTGTAAGGGAAAATATGGAAGAAGTAATTGGCAAACTCGGGCGATTTTCCCAGCTTACGAATAATAAAGTCTTTAGCTACAAAGCAAAATAAGGTTACGAGGCATAAGCCAATTAAACTGATAAAGGCGGTAATAAATGGTAAGTCGTTCTTTTTTACATCCAGATGATCGCGGTAATAAGGATAAAACTTGTAAATAAGATTGATGGTTCCTAAGGAGCAGAAAGCCACGAGGGTAGTGGATGAATCGATTAATGCACGGGTAATACCTATTTGTGTTTGTGTAAGAAAGGCGGTAGAAAGAATCATTAGATTGATTGCGCCTATTACAAACCCCAGAATAATGTAAAGTGATGATTTTACACCTTGTTTTTGAATAATACCCATATAAAAAATAACTGCGTGCTAAAGTACGTGAATAGTAAAAAGAGAAATGCTAAAATAGGTTAAACGTATAAATCGTTTAACCATTAATACCCTTAACGTTAAATGCAAAATATATCCCTGAAATTCAGGTTTAATGAAAACATCGTCAGGCCTGAGAATCTATTGTGAATTGTGAGTTGAGAAAGTTCCATTCAATAAGCTGTAAATTGTTTAATCAGCTAATTCACTAATACGTTAATTCATTAATCTCTTAATAATAACAAAAAAGCAACCTGCCGATGGATACCGACAAGTCGCTTTTGTATTAAAATTAGTTGTAATTAACTATTAATAACGACTTCCGCCGCCGCCGTAACCGCCGCCGCTATCGCCACCACGGTTGTAACGACCTTTGTCGCCACCACCGCCGTAACCGCCGCCGCTGCTTCTACCGCCGCCGCCATAGCCACCGCCGCCTCTGTTGCCGCCGTAGCCACCGCCGCCACCAAAGCTCTTTTTGAAGCCACCGCTTCTTTTTTCGCCTTCTGGTCTTGGAGTTGATTCGTTTACGATAATGTTTCTTCCGCCAACTTCAGTCTCGTTAAGAGCACTGATAGCTGTACGTGCAGCTTCATCATCTGGCATTTCAACAAAGCCGAAGCCTTTGCTGCGCTCTTGTCTGAATTTGTCAGTTACGATTTTAGCAGAAGTAACTTCTCCGTAAGGAGTAAACATTTGCTCCAGCTCTTCGTTAGTTAGGCTCCAATTTAGGTTTCCAACGTAAATGTTCATGTGTTTAATTTTTAAATTAAAATAAATAAACCAATGGTAGAAAAACTTAACCCTGAACCCATAAGCATTTACATTTTAACTTAGAGCAACATGGAGAAAATCGCATTGGCGAACAACAAATGTAGAGGAGTTTTTAATATAACACAAAAAAAACAGCATTTTTTATTGCAACCTTTTTAAGAGTACTACGTAAGTTGGAAAATGATCGCTATAACCGCCCCTGTAATTATTACCATCGTATGTTCTTAGGGGATAGCCCTTATACTGACCAATGCTTTCTATCATAAACTCGCGGTTGAACACATATTGTTTGTGAAAAAAGTAGCCTTTTTGTGCTTTTGTAAGCCATGGAGAAGTTAATAATATCTGATCGAAAAGCCCCCAGCTATCCTGATATGCCAGCGTACCTATCCCTTTTTTGTACAATTCTACCCAAGGATTGTATATACCATTCTTCTTAACATCTTCCTTATTCTCTTTAGCTCCCAGAACGGTTGAAATACTGGCACTGATTGGGTCATCGTTAAAGTCGCCCATTATAATTACCTTTTGAATTCCATCTGCAAAGGCTATAGAGTCAATATGTTTTTTGCAGATTCTGGCAGCAAGATTCCTGAAAGGAGCACTTTGTTCTTCACCACCTAAGCGGGAAGGCCAGTGATTTACGTAAATATGAACAGTTTCGCCATCCAGTTTACCTTTTACCCAAAGAATATCGCGGGTAAAGTATTTCCTACTTCCAGGGAATAAAACCGCAATTGCCCTGCTTTCTTCTACTTTAAAATACTTTGGATTGTATAAAAGTGCCACATCTATCCCTCTCGCGTCTTTGCTGTTATATTGAACATATTGATACTTTCTGGCTGAAAGCAAGTGATTTTGAGTAAGATCGTTTAATAC
>JBAXVH010000128.1:0-4551 GCA_037129215.1 Bacteroidota bacterium
GTATTCCTTCTTCTATTACCGAAGTTGAAAAACGTGCCGTAAGAGATAGTGCCGAACAAGCAGGTGCAAAGGAAGTTTACATGATTCACGAACCTATGGCAGCTGCTTTGGGTATTGGTATCGATGTAGAAGAACCTGTTGGTAACATGATTATCGATATAGGTGGTGGTACTACCGGTATTACCGTTATTGCCCTTGCAGGTATTGTGTGCGATCAGAGTATCAGAATTGCTGGTGATGAATTCACCGCAGATATCATGGAAGCTTTAAGACGTTATCATAGCTTATTAATTGGCGAGCGTACTGCAGAACAGATTAAAATAAATGTAGGTGCTGCTATGAAAGATCTGGATAACCCACCAGATGATATTCCAGTAAATGGAAGAGATCTTGTAACAGGTATTCCAAAACAAATTATTATCAGCTATCAGGAAATAGCCGAAGCTTTAGACAAAAGTATCTTCAAAATTGAAGAAGCAATATTAAAAGCATTGGAAACTACCCCTCCTGAGTTGGCTTCTGATATTTACAAAAGAGGCCTTTACCTTACCGGTGGAGGTGCCTTACTGAGAGGTTTGGATAAGCGTTTAAGCCAGAAGATAAAACTACCGGTACATGTGGCAGAAG
Source organism: Bacteroidota bacterium (assembly GCA_037129215.1). GTDB lineage: Bacteria > Bacteroidota > Bacteroidia > Chitinophagales > Chitinophagaceae > CANFLJ01. The sequence continues at coordinate 628 of JBAXVH010000128.1, forward strand.
ATCCACTGAAGAGTGTAGTAAGAGGTACTGGACTTGCATTAAAGAATTATCTCAAGTATCCTTTCATAATGAAATAATTTTCTAACTATAATAGTAAAATTCCAAATCACTCATCACTTAAGATTTGGAATTTTATTATCGCTTATTTCGCTCTGTGAAGAACATATTTATTTTTATTCGGATATATTTCAACTTCATCAGTTTTGTTGCCTTACAAATCTGTTGTATCCTGATATTGAATAAATACAGCAAAACACACGAAGTTTACTTTGCCGGTATTACCAATGAGATGGTAGGGAAAGTAAATAAGAAGTACGACAATGTATATTCTTACCTCAATCTTCAACAGATCAATAATCAACTGGCACAGGAGAATGCCCGACTGAGAGATAGCTTAAAAAGCAGTAGTATTATAGTCTCTTCAAAGGTAGATTCTACTTCCACATTCAAACCAGATTCTGCTTCTCTTCCTATCAGGAAATATAGTTATTTATACGCCAGAGTGGTAGGTAATTATGTGTCTTCTCCCATCAATATGCTTACCCTCGAAAGAGGTCGCTTGCAAGGGGTAGAAAAAGACATGGCAGTGGTTGGTCCACAAGGTATTGTAGGAGAGGTAGTAGAGGTTAGTGATAACTACTGTAGAGTAAAAAGTTTACTCCACCGCAAAAGCAGTGTAAGTGCCATGCTCAAGCGCGATAAAAATGCAGGAAACATAGAGTGGGATGGCGTAAACCCTTCTTATGTTTTAATGAAGAATATTCCAAAAAGTGCTAAAATATTTAAAGGAGATACGGTTGTTACCAGCACTTATTCCAACTATCCACCAAATGTAATGGTAGGAACAATTGAAGCTATCAGAAAAGATAATTCCTCCAATTTCTTTACATTAAAATTAAAAACAGCTACCAACTTCTTTAATCTGCAATATGTTTATGTAGTAAAAAATTATCGTTACAACGAACAACATATGCTGGAAGAAAGTAAACTAAAACTGAATGACTAATATCGTTAAATACATATTTCGTTTTATCTTGTTTGTACTTGTACAGGAATTTATCCTGGACAAAGTACCACCTGTAAATCAGTATGTAGTTCCTTACCTATATTTTTTATTCATTCTCTGGTTGCCGTTTTCTATCAACAGATTCGCTTTAATGTTGATTGGTTTTATCACCGGTATTTCTATCGATTATTTTAGTGGTACTCCCGGCTTACATGCAGCACCTTGTGTATTAATAGCCTACCTCAGACCATTTATATTAAACCTTTTAATACCTCAGGAAACTACCGAACAAAGCTATGTTGAGCCTTCTATTCAAAGCATGGGGCCTGGCGCTTATTCCTTTTATATAATTCTGTTTACCTTCCTGCACCACGCCTATCTTATATTTATAGAATGGTTGCAGTTTGGCAATCTTCGCTACTTCTTTACCAAAGTTGGAGTTACTACCCTGTTAAGTATTGTTTTGATTTCCGCCACAGAAATTATGTTCTACCGCAAAGCAAAGTACAGAACAAATACTGCATAAGGCAAAGAGCTAATACAGGGATATAGGAGTTAGAATACAGGAGTCAGGAGAATACAGATAATCAAAGCTTCCTCATTTATTTAAGTCATCTTGTTTTAAATAATACATTCCTTCCCTCTTTTCTATGCGTCAAACTGTATTTGTATTAATTCACCAATCCGCCAATTTGTTAATCCGTTAATTCCACCCCCTCTTTTCTATGCGTCAAACTGTATTTGTATTAATTCACCAATCCGCCAATTCGTTAATCCGTTAATTCCACTCCCTCTTTTTTCTGCGTCAAACTGTATTTGTATTAATTCACCAATCCGCTAATTCGCTAATCCGTTAATTCCACCCCATCTTTTCCTCCTTCTCTGCGGCAAATTGTATTTGTATTAATCCGCTAATTCGTTAATTCGCAAATTCGTTAATCTGCTAATCCCTTCAAAGCCTCTCCAATCAATCCCGATTCAAAGCCTCTACCTATCAAATACTGATAAATTTTAGCCGTCTTTTTCCTCGAGTCTTTTTCTTTTTTCAGGCTATCCATTTTATTCATTACTTCTTTTTTCAATAATGCCAGATAGTCATCCTCGTCTATCGCTTTCATGCCCGATTTAATATTGTAGGCACTTACCTTTTTCGCTTTTAGCTGGTACTCAATTTTCTTCCGCCCCCACTTATTAAACTTAAATTTATCGTTTACAAACGACCTTGCAAAACGCTCTTCATTCAGGTAATTGTCTTCAATCAGCTGGGTTACTATCTGATCTACTTCCGATTTGTGCAATCCAAAACTATACAGCTTATCCGTCACCTCGGCATGACATCTTTCCTGATACGCACAATAATGCTGAATCTTGGGGAGTGCCTGTAGCGGTGTATAGCTTTTATTTTTAGTATCCATTGGTTCACACAAAACTAAGTATTAGAAACAATAAAACCATTCAACAATTTAGCAATTCAACCATAAAACAATTATCCAATTATCCGATTATCACATTATCATATTGACACTTTTTACCCATTTCTGTAAATATTGTATCATATTTAAACATTTTACAGTACGTTTGTCACGACCTTAAATTGGGGTTCTCCAATAGAATCCAGGTTAAAATATAAAATTGTATTATGAAGTTTATAGTGTCATCGTCTTCTTTATTGAAGCATTTACAGCAGATTAATGGTGTGGTTGCTGCTAACACGGTTCTGCCAATCCTGGAAGATTTCTTGTTCGAAATCCAGGACAAAAAGTTAAGTATTGTTGCTACCGATCTCGAAACAGTTATGCGAGTGCAACTGAGTGTAGAAAGCGAAGCTAATGGTAGAGTATGTATTCCTGCCAAAATCCTGATCGAATCACTGAAGAATATTGCCGATCAGCCGCTTACTTTTAGTATTGATGCCAACTATGGTATCGAAATTACTTCCGACAATGGTAAGTACAAAATCATGGGCGAAAATCCGGATAACTTCCCTAAGGAGCCTTCTGTGGATGATACCAACAGCTTTACTATCAAAAGTTCTGCTTTAGTTACCGCTATCAATAAAACATTGTTCGCAGTAAGCAACGACGATCTTAGACCAGCCATGAACGGCGTGTTCTTCGAATTAGGAAAAGATAGTATTCAGTTTGTAGCTACCGATGCGCACAAACTTGTTCGTTATAAAAGAACCGATGTTACTCCAGGTTCTACCGAATCTTTCATTGTTCCTAAAAAGCCTTTAACCCTGTTAAAGAATGCTTTACCGGATAGCGATGATGAATTAACCATCAATTACAATAGCAATCACTTCTTCGTTATTCAGGATGAAGTACAGTTGTCTTGTCGCTTAATCGATGCTCGTTTCCCTGATTATCGTGTGGTAATACCTGCCAATAATCCATTTAAATTAATGGTTAGCAAAATCGATTTCCAGAATGCGCTAAAACGTGTAAGCGTATTCTCCAACAAGAGTACCAATCAGGTTGTGTTGAGTATTACCGGCAACGAATTGCAATTGGCCGCTCAGGACGTAGATTTCAGCTTCGAAGGTACCGAGCGTATGGCATGTCAGTTTGATGGAGATGATATGCAGATAGCCTTCAATGCACGCTTTATGATAGAGATGTTGAATGCTGCCGATACTACCGCAGTGAATGTAGAACTTTCTACCCCTACCAAAGCAGGTTTAATAAAACCTTCCGAGCAAGGCGAAGGCGAAGATTTACTGATGCTGGTTATGCCGCTGATGATTAATAATTAAGAATTAAAATCAAGAGTATATAAAAGAGGTTAACTGAAAGGTTGACCTCTTTTTTTATGCCTGATTACCTCGTTATCTAATAGCTCATTTTTTACTTTTTGTTTTTTTCTTTTTACTTGATTTTGGGCGTTCCGCAAGCGGCCGTTCCAGCTCTTCCTATCTT
>JBAXVH010000129.1:0-4541 GCA_037129215.1 Bacteroidota bacterium
GGGTAAACAGTCCGATAGATAACCCACCTGTTTTTGTAAAAGCCGGTGCTATTATTCCTATGCAATCTACCATTCAGAGTACTAAAGAAAAGGGGGATGGAATACTTTATTTACATGTATGGAAAGGTACTGAGACCAGCAAATTTGTATACTATGAAGATGATGGTGAAACTTATCAGTACGAACAGGGTGCATACTATAAAAGAACTATAGTGTATGATGCTTTATCGATTTCTCTTTTACTACAAAAGAAAGAAGGAGATTTTAGTACGAAGTTTACTAAGCTAAAAATAGTATTGCATGGTTTTGACAGCAAGACTATAAAAGACTACGATTTGAAGGATGAGGCAATGATAATTAAGCTATAATTGCTGTAAATGAGATTCATTAACGATTTTCTTTACTTTATTACTGTTTATGCAAAAGGAATACATAAGTTTTACTAAATCATTCATGTTTTAATAAAAGGAATACATAAGTTTTACTAAATCATTCATGTTTTTACAAAAGGAATACATAAGTTTTGCTAAATCATTCATGTTTTAATAAAAGGAATACATAAGTTTTGCTAAATCATTCATGTTTTTACAAAAGGGATACATAACTTTTACTAAATCATTCATCCCTTTACAAAAGGGATAGATAAGTTACTTTTAAAAATGAATCAAATACAATAGATTATTCAAATCACATAGCTACTGAATCAATTATCGACACAAAAAAAGCAGTATCCTTTCGAATACTGCTTTTTAAATATAAATCAGTTATACCTTATTTTCTATGCTCCTCTCCTGTTTTTGCAGCAGCAGGTTTAGTAGATTTAGCAGGTGCAGGTTTGCTTAATACCTTTTTAAAAATTTCTTTCTGGTCTGTAGCAAATTTATTTTCTTCACCCGGATTAGGATAAATAGCAATCATTTTGTCCAGTACTTCTATTGCTTTATGATAGTCTTTTACTTTATCTCCGTAGTATAAAAGCATATAGTAGTAATTGGAGAATAATGGCTTTTTATTCTTAACAGTATCTTTTTCCAGTAAACTATCCATTAAATTAAGGTAAGGAAGTGCAAGACCTTTGGAACTATCCACATCCAAACCAATAGCCGCTTTTCTTAAGAAAGTGTAAGGCTGTGGTTTATCGGGATAAGCAAATAAGTAGTTCTTAGCGATATCTATAGTATTTACATAATCCTTTGCAGCATTACCTGCAGCAACTATCTTGTAGTAATCAACCTCGCTTAAAGTACCTTTAATAGCAACAAGTTTCTGCAACCATTTAAACTGCTCTACATAGTTCTTTGTTTTAGCATAATTATCTGCTACTAATGCTATATAACCAATTTTATTTGCTTTAGAAGTATCGGTATTAATAGCGTTTTGTAATAAAGCGGCCAACTCTTCGTCGGAACCAGGAATACGGCTATAAATTTTAGTTGCAAGCTCGTAATCGGAAGACTGAATTTTATTTGCAGGCGCTGTAGCAAAGAACTTCTGAGCATAGGTTTTAGCCTTTGCAGAATCGTTCATTCTATCGTAGTTGTATGCATATAAAATATTGATACGAGGAACTGCTGTGATGCCTGATTTAGTTTCTATCTCCTGTGCTTTTGCAATAGACTCCGAATATTTTCCTGCACGGAATAAATAATCTGCCAGATAGAAATCATTATCCGGATCGGCATCTGCTACTGAAATATATTTATCGAGGAAAGACTTTGCTTTATTTACATCTTTATCGGAATAGTAGTTGAATAAAGTAAGATAAACAGGCGGGAAAGTTGCATCGACAGCAATTGCATCGTTGAAGAATTTCTCGAACTGTTCTTTATTATTCTGACTAAGATAAATTCTACCTATTCTGTAAGGAGCCAATGCATTTTTAGGATCTCTGCTGGCAGCTTCCATGAAAGATTTAACTGCTTCGCCACCATATTCTCCACCAGCTTTGATATAACAAAGACCTTCATTGATTAATATATCGGCGTTGGTAACATCTAATACTTCTGCCTGTTTCAGTTTTTCGATAGCATAAAAAGGATCACCATTTTTATTACCACCAGTTGTGATAGCATGTCCTACGGCATTTAAAATAGCAGCAGATGGTTTGCCTTTATTCTTTCCTTTTGCTTCGATTGAAGCGGTAATAGCAGCTTCGAATCTTTGCTTGGAAGCATTGAAATCGCCTCCCTGCATTAAGTCTGTCTGACCAATACCTATCCAGATATAAGGATCGTTTACACCTTCCTGTAAAGCTTTTTTATACAGACTTTCGGCAGCTTTTACATTATCGTTTTCGATAAGAGCCTGTCCAAACCAATAGATAGATTTAGGATCTTTTGGATTTGCCTGATAAATTTTCTCCAATAATTGCTTACCAGAAGTGTTCTTCTCGTAATGCAATAATTTAATCCCATCATTGATAGTTTGTGCGTTTAATACCCCTAAAGATAGAACGCTAAAAGCCATAATTAAGAACTTCTTTTTCATCTTATTGTATATATTATCGGTTATTTACTCTTCTTCTTTTATTTTAGTTGTGCGCTTTATAAAGTTCATTTTAGCTGGTGCCAGACATGATCTTCTGAATATCAACTGCCCTCTTTCCAATTCCATAAAGTTTATAAATCCTGTGCCTAACCCTGCATAATTCTCTTTGAGAATATAGAACAAAGGTCGTGCCAAAGGGTATTGCATATATGTAATAGTGGCCTGAGAAGGCTTCGCAAACATATCTTTTTCTTCACAAGTCTTACATTCAACGAGTGCAAGTTTAACTTGCTTTAACATTTCCTGTTGTTTTGGCTCATAGGTATTCCCAATCCAGCTTAATCCTACAAACCCTATTGCATTCTTGTTTTTAGTAACATAATCAATCACTTTTTCGCTACCTCCTGCCGATACTACATTCTTTCCAAAAGGTAGTTTATGCATTACCGAATCGTTTAAAAAGCGTACTGTACTGGTTGCATTATTACCATCCATTACGGCTGTAATATCCTTTTTGCCGGTAAGAATATCCTTTAATTTATCGAGGGTATACGTACTATCGGGATTATCGATATTCAATATTACTGCTACCGCATCGTAAGCAACTGTTTGAAAAGCAGGATAGTATGTAAGATAAGACTTGTAATATTCTGCCTCCTGCTTGCTTAATCCTTTGGCTACAATAACCATTCGGGTACTATCGAGCTTTAAATCCCTGAAACAGTCCGCTTCGGGCTTATAATCAACAATAATATTAGTATTGGGGAATGCAGCATGATACACTTTTAACTGCTCGTCGATAACCGGCTTAAATGTTTCATCTACACTAATATGAATTGTTCCGTTCTTAGGAGAATCTGCCTCAAACTGTTTCTTACCATTATCCGTGCAGGAAAAATTGAACACCACTAACAATAACAGTATGCTGAATAATCTGCGGTAATGTGGTTTTATATGATTCATTAGTAGGTATTCTTTATTCCTCTGTACAATCGAAAACCTCCATAAAGCAGACAGATAAAGCCAAAGAAGTAACGGAACATTTTATCCATACTCATTATCTGTTCCAGATTAAGCTTGTCTGCGGCGAACATCAGGAAAGACATACTCAATAAAATTATTGCCATAGTAATGCTGCGTATTTTTTGAATACGCTGGTACCCTTTCTGCTGTCTGTATCTATACTCATTATCCATGTGAAGGCTACAAAAATAATAAGATTGATCAATTTGTATCATTAGAAATAAAAGTAATTGGCAAAGAATAGTAAACAGACACGTTTTTACCGTTCTGGAAGCCAGGTTTCCAGCGTGGCATTTTACTGATTACCTTCACTACATTGTCTTCGATATCCTTACGGGCATGCTGTGTTATTTTTATGTTATCAATGTCCCCTTGTTTGTTTACTACGAACTCAGCAATCACTACGAGCTTATCGGACAATTCAAGATCATTAGGCTGATTTATATTTCTGAGTAAATACTTTACTAAAGCATCTTTTCCTCCAGGAAATTCCGGCATGCGTTCTACAATAGCTCCTTCCAGAATATCATCGTCATCCATAGCCTTACCATCGCCTTTTCCGCCAGTACCAGTATCGTCTATTTTTTTATTAATAATAGTCCCTTCATCCGGTAATCCTTTAATATTGGAAAGCCCAATTTTAGCTTTATCTATATCATCAATAGTGGGCATGGTAGTTACCGTAGTAGTATCTCTTGTAATAATAGGGATAGTACTCTGCACCTCTTGTACAGGAGGCCTTTGGCTTCCACTTGCAGCTTTTACAATTGGTTCCATTAATGCTTTTAACTTCAAGAAACCGGCTCTTTCACAATCGCGTGCAGCTTTTAAGTATCCGATAACTGCAACTCTTTGTGTAGAGTCTAATTTCATTAAACGAAAAACTCTTTCAAATGGATTTAGAGGCATATTAACCCCAGTTCCTGTATTTGAACCAGTTGGCGGAACCAAACATGTAGGCATAACATCATGAACAATTAATTCGGATGTTAAAGTAGCTTCGCTTGCAATTGCATCAGTAAAATCAGGTG
>JBAXVH010000013.1:0-15213 GCA_037129215.1 Bacteroidota bacterium
CCATTAACTAATAAAACAATAATACCAAAGGAACTGGGCGAACTGGATATTTGCAGGTTTCTTAAAGTACATAATATGGATGCAAATCTTTCAGGTGCTTATACCATTGAATTGCTGTAATATTTTTGCATATAGTGTACTTAAAACGCTTAATACAAATAGATAGATTAATTGTTATCTGTTGGTATTAAGCGTTTTGATATTTAAATATTTACTAAAATGTTTATTATCTTACCTTTCAAATTTAAATAAATATCACCTATCAGTATAAAGTGTAGTATATTTGTGTCTATCAGATTCTAAAAAGGATGATATTTAAAAGTCAGTCTTTAATAGCCAAATAAGTTTGTCATGGGTTTTGCAGCCAACTCCAATAGTGAAAGCATAAGTTCTACATCTACCAATACCAATCAACATATTGATAGTTTTTTACTACAACTAACTACCGATTTAATATTCTGTTTTAATAAAGAAAACAGGGTTACCAAAGCCAATGCTTCATTCTGTCGGCTACTTCAATTACCCGAGGATTTAATACTCAATAAAACTTTAGCGGAACTTGGATTTCCTACAAATATTGCTGAGCAATGGACTGCAATAATTTCCCGAATAACAAATGGAGAAAAAATTGATCCAGCATTTCAGGAATTTCAATTAAGCAACGGAAAGATATTTTCCTACAATCTTAATTTTCATGCCATACCTTCTGCGGATGGAACTATTGCGGGGGTAGCAGTAATAGCTAATAATATATTGCATCAGCAGGAAGAACTGATTGCCGAAAGAGCTTTGCTAAGAACCATTATTGATAGTGTACCAGAATCTGTTTACGTAAAAGATGCAGCAGGAGGGAAGGTGATAGCCAATACCCAGGATTTAATATATATGGGACTGGATACTGAGAAAGATGCTATTGGTAAAACTGATTATGATGTATATGCTAAATACAATTCGGCTTATTTTAATAAAGACGATGAATTAGTACTGCAGGAAGGTAGTTCGGTTATTAATAAATTGGATTATTTTATAGATGCGAATAATAATCAGCACTGGTTGTTAACTTCCAAAGTGCCTATTAAAAATAAGGACAATGAAATTATAGGATTAATAGGGGTAGGAAGGGATGTAACGGAAAGACAAAAAATACTGGACGAGTTATTTCAAACGCAGGAAAGACTAAAGAAAATAGCATTGAGTACTGCCGACTGGATATGGGAAGTTGGCCCCGATGGTTGTTTTACCTATTGCTCCGAAAGTGTAGAAGTTATTACAGGGTGGAAACCTGATGAAATAGCTGGTAACTGCTTTTTAGAATTTTTATTTCCAAAGGAAGGTAAATCTCATCCTTTAATGGATACCTTTAAGAAAGCAGGTAGTTTGATAAATCTGGAATTCTGGATTAATCATAAAGATGGCAGTGAGGTATGTATTTTAATAAATGGTTATCCTAATACAGATACAGAAGGCAACTTTAAAGGATATACCGGCGTAATTAAAGATATTACGGATTGGAAATTAAAAGAAAGAAGTATAAAAGAGCTGAACGATCGTTTTATTACCCTGATTGAAGCTTTACCTGATGGTGTTTTCTTAAAAGATGGCAACGGAAGGTGGTTAATAACTAATCATAGAGCAAAATCAATTTTTAATCTTGGGGAATCTGAATGGATTGGTAAAACAGATAAGGAACTTGCACTATTGCAACCTAATTATACTGATTTTTACAACTCCTGTATTATATCAGACAACGAAGCATGGGAAGCAGGAAAAATTACCTACTCTTTTGAAGAAGGAAATGACAAAGATGGTAATTACAATAAATTTCATGTTTCTAAAATACCGTTGTTCGAACAGGATGGTAGTAGAAAAGGACTGGTAATTCTGGGAAGAGATATTACCAAAGAATTAAAAGAAGAACAACAACTTAAATTATTAGAAACAGGTATAGAACACTCCAGTGATGCGATAACAATCGTTGAAATTAATCATGAAGATGTTTTGAATTCAAAAATAGTTTATGTTAATGAAGCCTGTACAACAATGTATGGGTATAGCAAAGAGGAATTTTTAAATCAACCAACTAAAATACTGACAAATCCAAATTATAGTGAAGAAGATATACGATTTTTAATAGGTAGTATTCACAATGGCATACCTATTAAAATGGAAGTATTGGACTATAAAAAGAATGGGGATGAAATATGGACTGTTTTTTCACTTACTCCAGTAGCTAATAAAGAGGGGGTTTATACCCATTGGATAAGTATTAAAAAAGATGTTTCAGAATATATTAAGCATGAACAGAATATAAAGAAAGCCATTATTCAGGGACAGGAAAATGAGAAATACTTTATTAGTGGTGAACTACATGATAATGTTGCACAGATATTAGTAGGCTCCAAGCTTACATTAAGTAGAATAAAGGGGAGCACAGAAAAGGAAATTGAATATTTAAAATTAACTAAAGAATATATCGACAAAGCAATAGACGAAATAAGAAGTCTATCGCATAGTCTTTCCCCTTCTGCATATTTTCAGAAAAACTTAATTAGTTCAATCGATAGATTGTTGAAAAGCATTAATAAAGAAAATCAATATACTATTGATTTTGAGTTTGACTCCATGGAACATGTGGAAATTAATGGTGAACTACAATTAAATATTTATAGAATATTGCAGGAACAACTACAGAATATTATTAAACATGCCGAAGCTACCCAAATTAATGTTGGGCTAAAACTGGAAGATAATAAAACATTATTGTTAAGTGTAATAGATAATGGAATTGGTTTTGATACAAATACTGTTTCGAAAGGAATAGGCTTGCAGAACATAAAAAACAGAGCGGAAACATTTTATGGTAAGTATACTATCATTTCTGCCCCTGATAAGGGGTGTGAATTACAGATATCAATTCCATTAAAATAGTTCCTAAAATTTCGATTGATACTTTTTTAATAATTCAGTTGATAAGCTTACAAAAGAACATCTATTAATTAAATTCAACAGGTTGAACTTAATACTTAGCACCTTCAACTTAAAACTTAATACTTCACTTTTCTGGTTTTCTAAATTTAAAGTAGGAATTAAGTTACCCCTTAATTCCTACTTTTGCTTTATATACTTACCTCGAAGCGGATGTTTAGACTGATTTACAATATTTTCATTTTTATTTACCCCAGGCTTATTACTTTAGCTGCTATAAATAATCCTAAAGCTAAACAATGGATTGCAGGTAGAAAAGAGGTATTTAAGATACTGCAAATTACATTTCAGCATAATACCAAAAAAGCAATCTGGATGCATTGTGCTTCCTTAGGGGAATTTGAACAAGGAAGACCTGTTTTAGAAACCTTGAGAATTAAACATCCTGACTATAAATTCCTCTTGACATTTTTCTCCCCCTCAGGTTACGAGGTTAGAAAAGACTACACAGGAGCAGATCTGGTATGCTATTTACCTATGGATGGCAAAAAGAATGCAAAAGAATTCTACGATATTGTAAATCCATCACTGGTGATTTTTGTAAAGTATGAGTTCTGGTATTATTACCTGAGAGAGGCCCGGAATAGAAAAATAAACTGTTTATTAATCTCGGCAATTTTCCTTCCACAACAGATTTTCTTTAAATGGTATGGTAGTTTCCACCGGAAAATGCTTAGTTATTTTACTTGTATCAGTGTACAGAACCAGGATTCTTTAAACAGATTAAGTGCTTTAACTGGTTTAAAAGAAGTGATTGTAACCGGAGATACTCGTTTTGACAGAGTTTTAGATATTGCTTCTAATGCATTGATAATCAATAAAATAGAATCTTTTGTAAAAAATAAAAAAGTAATTGTAGCTGGCAGTACCTGGGGAGAAGATGATAAGGTAATAAAGGAAGTTGCTAATAATACAGACGACTATGTTTTCATTATAGCCCCACATGATATTGGTAAGAACAGACTGGAAGAATGTTTACGGTATTACCAGCATGCACAGCTTTATTCCGAATGTGTAAAACAACCAAGTGACGCTACTAAGGTTATCATTATAGATAATATAGGTATGTTATCCAGTTTATATAAGTATGCTACAATATGTATAATAGGAGGGGGATGGGTAAAAGAAGGAATACATAATATATTGGAAGCTGCTGTTTATTATAAACCAATAATATTTGGGCCTGTTTACGATAAATATTTCGAAGCAAAAGAGATTATTGAAGAAGGGGGAGGCTATTCTGTGGATAATTTATTTCAGCTCAAAGATTTACTCCACAAATTGAATACTGAGGCTGATTTTTACAAAAACACGGCAGAAAAAGCTGGTAAATTCGTGTTAAATCGTGCCGGAGCAACCCCAAAAATCATAAATAAAATAGAAACTTTAAGTTATCCCCACAAATAATACGCCAAAATAAAGATATCATTAAATCTTTTTTTTGTTATTACCCCTCAATCCTTACTTTTGCAATCCTTTTTTTATATTAGGGCTTATTAGCTATTGGTGTTTATGAAAGGATAAATACTTTTTAGTTTTATATACAAACCGGTTTACAATATATATGTCAACAACACAATTAAACAACAGGATTAATTTCGGCAAAACAAAACATTTAGCTGGAACTCCTGATTTATTAGACATTCAGTTAGAATCGTTCCGTGAATTTTTCCAGTTAGAAACTACTCCAGACAAACGTGATAATGAAGGTTTGTTCAGAGTGTTTAAAGAGAATTTCCCTATCACTGATACGAGGAATATTTTCGTACTGGAGTTCCTGGATTATTTCATCGATCCGCCCCGTTATTCTATAGAAGAGTGTATGGAGCGTGGATTAACCTACGCTGTTCCTTTAAAAGCCAAGTTACGTTTAAGTTGTAACGATGAAGAGCACGTAGATTTCCAGACAATTGTTCAGGATGTATTCTTAGGAAACATTCCTTACATGACTCCAAGAGGAACTTTTGTGGTTAATGGTGCTGAGCGTGTAATTGTATCTCAGCTTCACCGTTCTCCAGGGGTATTCTTCGGTCAGTCTACTCACCCGAATGGTACCAAGATTTACTCTGCACGTGTTATCCCATTCAAGGGTGCATGGATGGAGTTTGCTACCGATATCAATAACGTAATGTATGCGTACATTGATCGTAAAAAGAAATTCCCTGTAACAACTTTGTTACGTTCTATAGGTTTTGAAACCGATAAACATATCCTTGAGTTATTTGGTATGGCAGATGAAGTTGCTATTACTAAAAACAATCATGCCGACTTTATTGGCAGAAGACTTGCTGCTCGTGTTCTTAGAACTTGGGTAGAAGATTTCGTAGATGAAGATACCGGTGAAGTAGTAAGTATTGAAAGAAATGAGATTGTAATGGAGCGTGATTCCGTACTGGATGAAGATGCTATCAATACAATTGTTGATATGGATATAAAGACTCTTTTCATTCAAAGAGAAGATCTTGGTGGAGATTATGCAATTATCTACAATACTTTAAATAAAGATACTTCCAACAGTGAATTAGAAGCGGTTCAGCATATCTATCGTCAGTTACGTGGTGCTGATGCTCCTGATAATGAAACTGCTCGTGGTATTATCGACAAACTATTCTTCTCTGATAAAAGATATGATCTTGGAGAAGTTGGTAGATACAAAATCAACAAAAAACTGGAACTTGAATATCCTATTACTAAGAAAGTTCTTACTAAACAGGATATAATCGAGATCGTTAAATACTTGGTTCGTTTAACCAATGCTAAGGCTGACATTGATGATATTGATCATTTGAGCAATCGTCGTGTTCGTACAGTTGGTGAACAACTTTATGCACAATTTGGTGTAGGTCTTTCCCGTATGGCTCGTACTATCCGTGAAAGAATGAACGTTCGTGATAATGAGGTATTTACTCCGGTAGACCTTATTAATGCAAGAACACTTTCTTCTGTTATCAATTCCTTCTTTGGAACTTCTCAGTTATCTCAGTTCTTAGATCAAACCAATCCTTTAAGTGAAATTACGCACAAACGTCGTATTTCCGCTCTGGGACCCGGCGGTTTAAGTAGAGAGAGAGCAGGATTTGAGGTACGTGACGTTCACTACTCACACTATGGTCGTCTTTGTACTATCGAAACTCCGGAAGGACCAAACATTGGTCTGATTTCTACACTTTGCGTTCACGCTACTGTAAATGATATGGGCTTCCTGGAAACTCCTTATCATAAAGTAGTTAATGGTAAAGTTCAATTAAATGAACTTACCTACTTGAGCGCTGAAGAAGAAGATTTAGCAAAAATTGCACAGGTAAATTCTCCTTTAAATGCTAAAGGTGAGTTTACAGAAGATAAGGTAATCTCTCGTCAGACAGGTGATTTCCCAATCTTAGATAAAGCAGATGTTCAGTTCATGGATGTTGCTCCAAACCAGATTGTTGGTTTGAGTGCTTCTCTGATTCCTTTCTTAGAACATGATGATGCTAACCGTGCCTTGATGGGATCGAACATGCAACGTCAGGCGGTTCCATTAGTACGTATGGAAGCACCTATTGTAGGTACAGGATTAGAAGGAAAAGCTGCAAGAGATGCAAGAATTCAGCTTCATGCAAGTGGAACTGGTGTAGTTGAATTTGTAGATGCTAAAGAAATACATATTCGTTACGATAGAAATGATACGGATAGATTAATTAGTTTTAATGAAGATTTACAGGTGTACAAACTGACTAAATTCATGAAAACGAATCAGTCTACTTGTATCAACTTGCGTCCTGCTGTTGTTAAAGGCCAGAAAGTAGAGAAAGGAGATTTCCTTACTGAAGGTTATGCAACAAAAGGAGGGGAGCTTGCTCTTGGAAGAAACCTTCAGGTGGCATTCATGCCTTGGAAGGGTTACAACTTCGAGGATGCGATTGTAATTAATGAGAAAGTAGTAAGAGAAGATTTATTTACAACCATACATATCGATGAATATGAACTGGAAGTAAGAGATACTAAATTAGGAGAAGAAGAACTTACACCAGATATTCCTAACGTTTCTGAAGAAGCAACCAAAGACCTTGATGAAAACGGGGTTATCAGAATTGGGGCTTCTATAAAAGAAGGGGATATTCTGATTGGTAAGATTACTCCAAAAGGAGAATCAGATCCTACACCTGAAGAGAAATTGTTACGTGCAATCTTCGGTGATAAAGCAGGTGATGCTAAAGATGCTTCTCTTAAAGCTCCAAACGGAACTGAAGGGGTTGTAATTGATAAGAAACTTTTCCAACGTGCTAAGAAAGATAAGAACTCTAAAACAAGAGAGAAAGCAGCATTGGAAAAAGTGGAGAAAGCACACCATGCAAGTGTAGAGGTTCTTAAAGAATTACTATTAAGTAAACTACAGGTTCTATTAAACAATAAAACTTCTAATGGTGTATCTAATACATTTGGTGAAGTATTAATTGGTAAAGGTTCTAAGTTCAATCAAAAGAATCTTGCTGCTATCGATTTCCAGAGTGTAAATCCTTTGGGATGGACTGGCGAAGCAGTTGTGGATGAGCAGGTTAATACCTTGTTACACAACTATACCATTAAGTTTAATGAAGAACTTGGTAGATTTAAAAGAGAGAAATTTAATATTTCTATCGGAGATGAGCTTCCTACAGGAGTACTAAAACTTGCTAAAGTTTATTTAGCAGTTAAACGTAAACTGAAAGTGGGTGATAAAATGGCTGGTCGTCACGGTAATAAAGGTATCGTTGCTAAGATTGTTCGTGCTGAAGATATGCCATTCATGGAAGATGGAACACCGGTTGATATTGTTCTTAATCCACTTGGGGTACCTTCCCGTATGAATCTTGGACAGATTTATGAGACTATTTTAGGATGGGCTGGAAAAGAATTAGGTGTTCGTTTTGCTACACCAATCTTTGACGGTGCTTCTACAACAGAAATTGAAAACTATTGTAAAGAAGCTAATATTCCTTTAAATGGTCACACATACCTTTATGATGGAGAAACAGGTGAGCGTTTCGATCAGAAAGCTACTGTGGGTGTAATCTATATGATTAAACTTCACCACATGGTTGATGATAAAATGCACGCACGTTCTATCGGACCATACAGTTTAATTACTCAACAACCATTAGGAGGTAAGGCTCAGTTTGGTGGACAAAGATTTGGTGAGATGGAGGTTTGGGCACTGGAAGCTTATGGTGCATCTAATATCTTACAGGAATTATTGACACTTAAATCTGATGATATTATTGGAAGAGCTAAAACTTATGAAGCAATTGTGAAGGGTGAGAATATTCCTAAAGCAGGAATACCAGAATCCTTTAATGTATTGGTTCATGAACTAAGAGGTTTAGGTCTTGATCTTAAGTTTGAATAATCTTACAGATTAAAATAATAAAAGAAGAGGATGTATTTATCCTCTTCTTTTTTGAATATACTATTTAACATAATGTAAATTATGGTTTATAAATAATACTATGTTTAGTAGGGTTGATTAATGATACATTGTATTAAATAAGTATGCAGAATAATAAAGAACATAAAAATAACCTAACTAATTATCTGTTAATCAATTAGTTAGGTTATTGTATTTAAATTATTATGTAGATTAATAATTGACCGTAACCTGGAATTTGCTATCTGTGATATTTAATACAGACGCTGCTGCATTACTAACTCTTAAAAGTAATCCCTGATCTTCTTTTACATCTGGTAATGCTTCTAAAACTTTTGCATAAACAATATTATTGTTTACCGTAATCTTTACAATTGTTCCAGGAGCAACATTATTCATTAGAACATAATATTTCTTATCAAGCCAACCGCTCGAAGTTTTAAGCACTCCAGCAGTTCCTGAAAGCTCTTGTTGACTACTAACAAACTGACTGGCAAAGAATCCCTGATCTGTAGCAGAAACAGTTTTAGATTTATTTACTGGTATCTTTGAAGTTTCTACAGTTGGTTGTTTTACAGGTTGATCTACCACCGGTAAATTCTTTGATTCGTCAGCAATCTTAATTTGCTGAGATACAACAACTGGTTTAACAGGTACTGAAGGTTCAGATTTCTTTTCTTCAACTTTTGGTTCTTCTACAGTTTTTACAGTTGTTTTTTCTACAGCTGTAGGTTCTGTAATAATCTTTACAGGAGAAGTTTTAGCTGGCTGCATAGCTTTTATTTCATCCTCGGATGGTTTAGAAATAAATAATTCCTGTCCAACAGTAATCGTATAATCCTGAATATTATTCCATTCTCTGAGTTTAGCTATCGGTACTTTGTAATTTTTAGCAATTCTGAACAAAGATTCGCCTTGCGCAACAATATGTGTTTTAGCAGGCTCCGTTGAGCTAACAACTTTGGTTTCTTTTATTTCTGCAACTGGTTCTGCCTTTTTGGCCGGCTTTACATCTTCCTTTACAGTTTCTTTTAGCTGATTTTTGGATGGAATCTTTATTCTTTCACCAATCTGCAGTTTACTTTTAGCATTTAACCCATTGTAACGCATTAAATCGCCCACGGTTACATGATATTTATGCGCAATACTCGAAAGCGTTTCCCGCATTTGCACTTTATGTACTTCCTGTGCAGGTAATTGATCTGAAATTAAAATTCCAGCACACAGTACAATACAAGCTGACAAATTGTTATTTCTCATAATTCTTTAATTTATAGGTAAAGCCGATTTAAGAATTCTCCATTCAGAAGGATAATAATTATTGTTTCTGTTAGGTAATCCTTTGATCCAGCCCAAAGATATATTTTTGTGTTTAACTAAATTCCAGCCTTTGGCAGCGGAAATAGTTATCTCATTTTTTCGTTGAAAATTTAAAGCCATTTCTTCATCTACCGAAATAAACGTAGGGTAATCCACAATAAGATTACTCATTGCCAGATGATGTGAAGGAATAAAATCTTTCCCTTTTATAATTCCTAATTCAATTCCTATACGTTTTATATATAGTTTACTCAGTATCAATTTAATAAAATCTATATTTTGTTCAGGTAAACCTAAAATATATTCTCTATTCTTAATGTACTGATAATCAGTTGGTAGTGAAATAAAATTATTAATTACTTCTAATTCGTTTTTAGTTACATCCACCTTTTTATCCGTCTTAAGAGTATATTCAAAGGAAGAACTAAAATCATCGGTATTTCTAAATACAGAAACATAGAACCCCTCCCCTTTTACTTTATCCGGGAAAAACCGATACCCATAGTTATTATGCTTTTCTGATACCGTTTCTACAATTCCCCATTCTTCCTCTACAGGAATCTGAATAGATTGTAAAGCAGGAAAATGTTGTACAATATAGTCTGCATTGTCTTCATCTTCTTCCTTTGAATAAGAACAGGTAGAGTAAATAACAACTCCATTTTTCTTTAAACAAGGTAGTATATCCCAAAAAATCCTTTGTTGTCTCAGGGAACAATGTATAACGCTTTCCGCACTCCATTCTGCAATAGCATTATTATCTTTTCTAAACATGCCACTTCCACTGCAAGGAGCATCTAATACAATTACATCAAATAATTCCTTACAATTAACGAATTGTCGGGGATCATTATTGGTAACAATGGTATTATCATTACCCCATTTTACTATATTTTCAACCAGTATAGCAGCCCTTGATTGTATTACTTCGTTACAAACAACTACACCATCTTTATAAAAAGAAGACAATAAAGTAGATTTACCACCGGGCGCTGCACATAAATCCAATACTTTAGCCGATGAACTGATTCCTATATTTTCCAGAATATGCCACAGAAACATACTACTTGCTTCCTGCACATAAAAACCACCTGCATGTATAAGTGGATTGAATGTAAATAGGGGTCTTTCCTGTAAATAAAAGCCATGTTTACACCATGGAATTGCATTAGTTTGATAACCTAAAATGGAAGCATCTTCTATTTTAGCAGGATTAATTCTAATGGAAGTAATTCTATCTTCCGATTCATGAATTGCTTCAAAAGAGCTCTTATCAAACCCTTTTACATTCTGAAGAGAATCAATTAAATTATATGGTAAACTATATCTCAATATGTAATTATCGTTACAAAATTATTATTAACCATGAGTTTAATTAAAATGTAGATAATCTATCAATAGAAATATTTTGTTCACACAGTATACCACTATACATTTGCGACACTTCGGGGGATTAGCTCAGTTGGCTAGAGAAGCTAGCTATTAGAGTCAAAAACTGCACTTTTTAAGCCTATTCAACTACACATTTCACTAGAATTTGACCATTTCACAATTAAATGGGTCAGAAATGGGTCAGAAAAATTTCAAAGGTGCTGTTACTATAACTAATGATAACAGCAGAATTAGATTAAGATGGAGATACCTTAGTAAAAGATATTCTTTAAGTCTAAGTCAATACACCAAATCCAATCTTTTACATGCGAAGAAAGTTGCTTCACAGATAGAACAAGATATGGTAAGTAGTAGTTTTGATTATACACTTAAGAGGTATAAGCAGACAGAGTTAAATGAAGATACTAAAGCTTCTAAGTCTGTATTAGAATATTTTGAGGAGTGGACTTCTAACTACAGGCAAATGGACTGTGATGTACATATCAATTATTATTCTGTAAGAGGTATGATGAGAAAATGGGGAGATATTAAACAAGACAACATACTAAAGAAGCTGAATGCTGAAACATTTAGTGCTGGCATCTATAACAGGAGGCTTACTATGCTCAAAGCATTCTGTAAATGGTTAGTAAAATCGCAAATCTGGCAGCTTAATCCATTAGAAGATATAAACACTAAAAGAACAAGAAAAGCCAAGCAACCTACAAGAAAACCATTTACAGAAGATGAAATTAGTAAAATTCTAGAAGCTATTAAGAATGATACTTATACAAGCACGAAATCATCACATAAGCACTCTCATTATTATCCATTTCTTTACTTCTTATTCAAAACAGGAGTAAGAAATGCTGAAGCAATAGGGTTAAGAGTTGCTAATCTTAACTTTATAGAGAAAACTATATGCATTAGTGAAGTAATGGCAAGAACTTTAAAAGGCTCAAATGCACATGCTAGAATCAGGAAAGAAACTAAGAATGGAAAGATTAGGTTGTTACCAATGACACCAGATTTAGAAGCGTTGTTGCACCCACTATGTATTAATAAAAATGCTGATGATCTGGTATTTCAATCTCCTAATGGGTTACTAATAGACGACAGAATGTTATCAAGAAGAATATTTAAGCCAGTATTGAACAAACTGGGAATAGACGACAGAGTGCTTTATGCTTGCAGACATACATTTGGTAGTAGATGCATAGATGCTGGAATTACACCAGTGATGACAGCATTCTTAATGGGTAATAACCCAGAAACTGCTTTGAGAAATTATACTCACCAAATCAGTATGCCCAAAGATTTGCCTACTATATAAGCTACAGCAGCTTAAAATCGAATACAAGATATAATGCAGCCGCTATGGTTGCATTATATCTTACTACCAAAATAATAGTTTAAACACTCTTGTAAAATTCATCTTCTGTGATATCAATAAGATTATTTACAGGTAGTTTATTAGCTATTTGGAAAAGCCAGTCAAACTGACCCCCTAGTACCGATTTAAACTAGTCCCCTTTGTCCAGACCAAATTGACCCCCACTCACCGGAGTAAATTGACCCCCTTAAATGTTGTAGCAAAGTTAAGTTGTTTTTGAAGAGCTCCTAATTGAAATTATGGAGTTGCAATGAGTTTCATTACATCATGTCAAACAAAACAATTGAGATGTTTACAATTCGTCAGGTACTACGTTTATATGCTTCAGGAAGGGGGACTAAATTTATTAGTCAGTCAACAGGGATAGCTCGTAACACAGTTAAGAAGTATTTAATTCGTTATGTAGAGTTAAGAGTTACGATGGATCAAATAGACAAGATGAGTGATACTCAGATGTCAAAAGCCTTCTTAACTAAGCCCGAACTACCTAACCCTAATAAACGATTGAGTGACTTAAATGCATTATTACCATCCTTTGTTGCAATGCTTAAAAAGCGTGGTGTGACAAAGCAAATGGTATATGATAAATATTTTTCATCCTGTAATAATGGTTATAAAAGGTCTACATTTTTAGAAAGACTAAATATATTTATGAATGTCGTAAAGGGTTCTATGCGGATGGAGCATAAAGCTGGCGACAAAATGTTTGTAGATTTTACGGGTAAAAAATTACAAATAGTAGATCCTTCCAGCGGAGAAGTTACCGATATGGAAGTATTTGTAGCAATATTAGGATGCAGTCAACTCACCTTTGTAATGGCAATGCCTTCTCAAAAGAAAGAAGATTTTATAATGGGATGCGAGAAAGCACTTCATTTTTATGGAGGTGTTCCGCAAGCAATCGTTCCTGATAATTTGAAGTCAGCTGTAACAAAAGCCAGTAAATATGAATCATTATTAAATGATGATTTTGCTGCTTTTGCAGAGCATTACCACACATTTGGTTTTCCTACCCGTACCTATAAACCAAAGGACAAGGCATTGGTTGAAGGAGCTGTAAAAATCATTTATACAACTATCTTTTCTAAAATTGACCAAAGTGTTTTTCATAGCATATCAGATCTGAATACGGCTATTTTACAGCATTTAGATGTACATAACAATCGTACTCTTACAGGTCATAACTACAGTAGAAGGCAACAGTTTGATGAGCTGGAAAAACAAACATTGCAACCATTAAATCCTTATCCTTTTGAATTAACGGTTAATCAGTTATCAACTGTCAACAAATACGGTCATGTATTACTAAGTGTAGATAAAAGATACTACAGTGTTCCTTATAAGTTGATCGGAAAGCGCTTGAAAATAAAGTATAATACCAGACAACTATCCGTTTATGACGATATAGATTTAGTGGCTGTCCATGAACGGTTTTCGGGAAAAGGACAGAAATACATTACTATCCAGGATCATTTAGCATCCCATCATAAGTACTTGTCAGACTGGAATCCACAAAAATTTATGGATGCTGCAAAAGCAATTGATGTAGTCGTTGCGGATTATATATCCAAAATACTGTCAAGAGAAATGTATCCAGAACAAAGCTATAAGTCTTGTTCAGGTATTTTAAATTTTGCGAAACGGGTAGGCAATCAACGATTAATAAATGCCTGCAAAAGAGCTGATAGCTTCAGTCTGTATAACTATGGTATAATAGATCAGATATTACGATCAAAAGCGGATTATATAGCTTTTGACGACGATATAAAGAACACCTCAATGCCTCCTCACGAAAACATTCGTGGACAGGATTATTATGAATAGACTTTTATTATCCGGATTATTTAATACATTAAAATAGAAATATATGAATAGAGAAACAGTAGAAAAAATGGGAAAAATGCGTTTGTATGGAATGCAAGCTGCCTTTAATGCTTTTGTAGAGTCTCCACCACCAGATACGTTTACAAATGACGAGATGACTGAATATCTGGTACAAAGCGAATGGGACGACCGAAAGCATAGAACAGTACAGCGTAATATTAAAATTGCTAAGTTCCGTTATATAGCAGATACTGCAGGTATAGACTTTAATCCAGAAAGAGGATTAGATAAAAACCTTATTAACAGGCTGATTGCCTGTGATTTTATTAAAGGTGGGCAAGACGTTTTTATTACCGGTAGTACCGGAACAGGAAAAAGTTATATTGCTACTGCTATTGGTCAGCAAGCCTGTTTGCTTGGTTATAAAGTTTTATATGCAAGTACTTCGAAGCTATTATCTTTTTTGAAAATGGCTAAAGCTGATGGGTCTCATTTAAGAGAGCTTAGCAGAATAGAAAGACAGGACATCCTGATATTAGATGACTTTGGTATCCAGGCTTTTGATGCAGGCGGAAGAGCAATGCTGATGGATATTGTTGAAGACAGACATGGCAAAAGATCAACCATAATAGCATCACAAGTGCCAGTAAGAAATTGGTATGAAGTTATTGGCGAACAGACAGTCGCCGATGCAATACTGGATAGATTAGTACATAAATCTATCAGAATAGAGTTAAAAGGGGAGTCTCTTAGAAAGATAAAAGCAGAACCAAATATTTAAAAACAAACAGACAGAAAAAGTGATACTTTTGCTTATCACAAACAACAAGTTCTTTATACAATTATTAAGTCAAAAAAAGGGAGAAAACAACATCTGTTTTAGAGGGGTCAATTTGATCCGGTGAACAGGGGTCAGTTTATCTGGAATTTACAG
>JBAXVH010000130.1:0-4521 GCA_037129215.1 Bacteroidota bacterium
CGTATATATAAACGGAGGCTTTTCTTTTTTATTTTATAAGAAACAAAAAAAATATGCATTTCATCGATACACATACCCATCTTTATCTGGAAGAATTCAAGTCTGATATTGATACGGTAATAGAACAGGCCTCACTAAATAATATAGATAAATTTTTTCTGCCAAATATTGATAGTTCTGCCATTGAGGATATGTTTTTGCTGGAGCAGAAATTTCCTGGCAAGTGTTATCCTATGATGGGTCTGCACCCATGTTATGTAAAGGAAAATTATCAGTCCGAACTAAATATTGTGGAAGAATGGCTTGCCAAAAGAAGTTTTGCTGCTATTGGCGAGATAGGACTGGATTATTACTGGGATACTACCTTTAAGGAGGAGCAGATGCATTGTTTTACTACCCAGATGCAATGGGCGCTGAAATACGACTTACCTATTGTAATTCATTGTCGAAATGCTACCCCCGAAACCATCGAAGCGGTGAAGCCTTTTGCCGCTAAGGGACTAAAAGGAATCTTCCATTGTTTTGGTGGTAGTGTAGCGGAAGCAAATGCTATAATCGATCTGGGATTCCTGCTCGGTATTGGTGGTGTATGTACCTACAAAAAAGCCGGACTAGATGAAGTGCTTCAGCATATTGATCTGCAACATATTGTACTCGAAACCGATTCGCCCTATTTAACGCCCGTTCCTTATAGAGGTAAGCGCAACGAGAGCGCTTATATTAAAATTATAGCACAGCGGGTTGCGGAAATTAAAGCCTGCAGTCTGGACGAGGTGGCAAAGGTAACTACTGAGAATGCTTTAAAAACGTTTAAGGTTTAATGGGGAAGCTGTAGAATACATGTTATTGGTTATTGGATGGTATTAAAGTACAATTAGACAATACAAAATAATTATAACCAGTAAATGATTTCCTATTGGAGACAATTGAATTCCAATTATGAAAAAATGAACTACTATTGAAAAGCAACGATCTACTATTGTGCGGTATATAGTTACTATTGTGAATCAACGAACTTCAAATGTTAAAATTGTAAGAGCAAACAGAGTCCTGTAAGCAATTATTGTAGATAAGCAAACAGTTAATACCAAATTGTACGTTACTATTGTTAGAAATCAACTACTATTGTTATTGCGTAAACTACTATTGTGAAAACGTAAAGAATTAAGGTATTTCGAGAAAGAACAAATGTGATTACAACAGAAAGCGTAAAAACCGGATTAACTAATTGTCGTATTAGTAGATTAATTGATTTGTTTTATCCTGGATTCAAATCTACGATTTACTATCACCTTAACGTAATTAGAGGCATTACAAAACAAAATCCAATACAGACTGAGGCTATAATGGGGTGATTATTATCGGTCAATGATTGTGGATTTATGGGAAGAGGGTGTAATTGTAGAAAGCTATTCCTGGTTATTATTATGATGCTGTGTACTAATTGTCTGACCTATAACCAACTAATAAACATTTTCTGTAGAAACGGGTAAAAAAAGAGTTGTTTTACGTTAAATGATTTGTATGTTGAAAATCATGCACAACTATGACGGATATCAGCCCTTTTTGTTTGTTTTGCAAAATATTTTTTGTAGTAATGTAGTAAATGTCAGTTTCGTGTCATATTTTCGCCGCCGCTTAAGGTAATTATTCCATAATCAGAGCAATATATTTGTGAATTTATGATATCTTATAAGAGATTTTTCCCAAAACTAATAGTCGGTTTACTACTGATATTTAGCATAGTTTCAGTTAAGGCACAGGATGGTAAAGCACTATTTTCTCAGAATTGTGCTTCTTGTCACGCAATAGATAAAAAGCTTACGGGTCCTGCACTGAAGGGTGCAGAAGATCGCTGGGGTGGCAGTCGTAAGAACCTGCATGCGTGGATTAAAAACAGTGGCGCTTACCTAAAAACAGGCGACAAGTATGCCAATGATTTATTTAAAGAATACAATGGGGTGTCTATGACAGCCTTTGAAGGTTCTTTGGATGACAAGCAGATTGATGCGATACTGGATTACGTAAAGAACTGGAAGCCAGCTGCTTTGCCTGTTGCTACTGCAGCAGCACAAACAGAAGGCGATAATACCTTATTATTTGGTATACTTACCCTTATTCTTGCTGTAGTTGCACTGATATTATTACAGGTAAATGCTAATCTTAGAAAACTTTCTTACGATAAAACGGGTGTAGTTTCCGATGAGCCTATTCCTTTCTACAAGAACAGATCTTACATTGCTATGTTTGCTGTGGTATTGTTCCTGGTAGGTGGATACCTTACTACAAAGGGTGCGATAGGTCTTGGTAGAAATAAAGATTACCAACCAGTACAACCTATCTTCTATTCTCATAAAGTACACGCTGGAATCAATCAGATTAACTGTTTATATTGTCATGGTGGTGCTCAGGATAGTAAGCATGCAAGCATACCTTCTGTAAATGTTTGTATGAACTGTCATCAGGCTATCAACGAGTATAAGGGCGAAAAACTATATACCGAAGAGGGTGTAGAGGTGAATGGTACTGATCAGATTAAGAAATTATACGAATTTGCTGCTTTCACCCCTGGAAAACCTTGGGATGCATCGAAAGCTAAACCTATAGAGTGGACTAAAATCCATAACCTACCTGACCATGTGTACTTTAATCACAGTCAGCATATTAAAGCAGGAAAAGTTCAATGTCAAACCTGTCATGGTGAAATAACCAAGATGGATGAGGTAAAACAATTTGCTGATTTAAGTATGGGATGGTGTATTAACTGTCACAGAGAATCTAAAGTTCAGTTTAAAGAGAACGGATTCTACAGCATCTATCAGAAATATCATGATGGATTAAAGAATGGTACTATCGATAGTACTAAGGGTATCACTGTAGAGATGATTGGTGGTACAGAGTGTCAGAAATGTCACTATTAATAAAAAATTAACGGATTTACGAAATTACGAATTATCGGATTATGAATAAGTATTGGCAAAGTTTTGGAGAACTAAATAATTCTGAAGCATATCAGCAAACTTCAAAGGATGAATTTCGTGAGGAACTTCCTTTTGAAAATGCGGAAGAGACTGGCTTTTTACAAGCTAAGGCTCCGAGAAGAGATTTCCTGAAATACATGGGATTCACTACCGCTGCTGCTGCAATAGCGGCAAGCTGTGAAGTGCCTGTAAAGAAGGCTATTCCTTTTGCAAATAAACCAGAAGACATTGTGCCTGGTGTTGCTAATTACTATGCTACCACATTTGTACAGGATGGTGAAGCGGTAAGTATTGTGGCAAAGGTGAGAGATGGTCGTCCTATTAAAATTGAAGGTAACGAACTTAGTCCTATCACTAAAGGTGGTACCTCTGCAAGAGTACAGGCTTCTGTACTAGATTTGTACGATGGTGCAAGATTGCGTTTCCCTACTGTTGCAGGTGCTGAAGCTACTTTTGAAGAAGCAGATAAAGCAATTGCTGCAGCTATTGGTGGTAACGTAGTATTATTGACCAGTACGGTAAATTCTCCTACTTCCTTAGAAGTAATCAAACAATTCTTAGCTAAATATCCTGGCAGCAAGCACGTTGTTTACGATGCTATTTCTTACAGCGGTATGCTATTGGCCAACGAAGCTACTTATGGTAAAAAAACAATTCCTACTTACCGTTTTGATAATGCGAAAGCGATAGTAAGTATTGGAGCAGATTTTCTTGGAACATGGGTTAGTCCTATTGAGTTCGCAAGACAATATGCATTGGGAAGAAAAATAAGTGAGAAGAACCCTACACTGAGCAAACACATTCAATTTGAAAGTGTTGCAAGTCTTACAGGTTCTAACTCTGATGAAAGATATTTACACCGTCCATCCGAAACTGCTTTAGTGGTATTGTCTTTATACAATGCTATCAGCGGTAAAGGGGTAAGCGGAGTTACTGATGCTAAACTGAAAGCAGGTATTGAAAAAGCTGCTAAAGAATTATTAGCTGCTAAGGGTGAAGCTTTGGTAGTAAGCGGAAGCAACGATGTAAATGTTCAGATTCTGGTAAATGCTATCAACGAATTATTAGGAGCTGGCGGTAAAACAATTGACTGGTCTGCTACCTATAATACTTATAAAGGTATAGATAAAGATTTCGCTGAATTAGTAAGCGATTTGAATGCTGGTAAGGTAGATACCTTAATAGTAGCGGGTGCAAACCCTGCCTATACCTGGTTTGACAGTGCTAAGTTTGTAGATGGATTGAAGAAAGTAAAAACGACGATCTCTTTTAATCCTAAAGCAGACGAGACTACACAACTTTGCAAATACGTTATTCCTACGCATCATTTCTTGGAAAGCTGGGGTGATGCAGAAGCAAAAACGGGTCATTATTCTTTCTTACAACCTACTATCTATCCTTTGTTTAAAACAAGACAATGGCAGGATAGCTTATTGAAATGGAGTGGTGCAACTGCTGATTATTTAGCGTTCACTAAATCGTTCTGGTCTGCTAAAGTAGGTGGTGAAACTGGTTGGGATAAAGTACTACAGGAAGGAGT
>JBAXVH010000131.1:0-4471 GCA_037129215.1 Bacteroidota bacterium
TTATAATAACGAAAATTAATAACAAAAGTGGTCAACACTATTCAGGGAAAGACAACAATCAAAAATATTTTCTAAAAATAAACCCCTCAAACACTTCATTCTTTCAGAAAACATTAGTTACTTAGCTAATTAATACTGAACAACATATAGAGTTATTGCACACAATATTATTAAAACAATCATTTAAAAGCTACTATCATTTCGGCTAATAGATATACTTTTTAAAATGTAAATCAACGTTATTATGCTTTCTTTTTTTAAACATTGTAGTTCTTGCCATAATCTTTCCAAAAAGTGTGATGTATTGCTGGAAGATGTTGCAAATGTTACTCAATTAAAGACTTTTGAAAAAGGAGATGTTATTTTAAAAAAAGGAAATGTATGCAAACATTTAATGTACATAGAAGAGGGCCTGGTGAAATTAGTATTTCATAAAGAACACAATGAATATATCTTATGTTTTTATCAGGAAAACGAAACCTTTACTATACTGGATAGTTATCAAACTCAAACCCCTTCCAGTTTTATGATAATAGCTTTAGAACCCACAACTATTTCCTGTATAGAATACGAGGATATGGCACAATTATGCAAAGACAACCATTGTTTAGAAACATTTTTCTTAAAATTAATATCCTCCATTTCCTTACAATTTATCAGTAGAACCTGTGAACTTATTCAGTTTAATGCTATAGATAGGTACAGCCGTTTTATTAGTTCTTATAATGAATTATATAAAAGAATAAGTCTGGGAGATCTTGCTCATTATTTAGGTATTAATCAAGTTACCCTAAGTAAAATACGACGTAAGAAATGATTATTTAGCATATGCTAAAAATTTAAAAGAATGTATTTGGTTAATTTGTACTTAAAATAATGTTCAAACATTAAATTAAGTATTATGAAAACTATGTTACCAAAGCAATTGCTCTATGTTTTTCTGTTTGTCCTCCTTACAGGTATAGTAAATAAAACAAATGCACAATTTAGTGCTGGCACCTGGTCGCAAATGCCGGGAAGTGACACCTTAAATTTATGGAGTGGCAATTCATATCAAACCAATGGTATTTGTAGAGACAGAGCTGGAAACCTGTATATAATGGGTCAATTTGCAACAAAACTTCAAAACAGTTATGTAGCAAAATTTGATGGTACTACCTGGTCAGAATTAGGTGGCATTGAGTCTTTTGGTGCAATATCAAATGGAGGAACTATAGCGCAAATATGTATAGATAAATTAGATAACATTTATGTTGTTGGTAGTTTTTCACAAAAAACAAATGGATATGCTTTTGTAGCAAAGTTTGATGCCCAATCTCAAACTTGGGGTGAACTTGGTGGTGCTGGCAGTTTCAATGCATATGATTATGTAAGATGTATATATGCAGATGCGCAGAACAACATATATGTAGGTGGCGACATTTACAACAATAATGGCAACAGATACGTTGCAAAATATACAGCCGGCACTAATACCTGGAGTGAAATGAGTGTGGATAATCAATATGATTTTAATGGCAGTATATTATGTATTACCGGAGATGATAATAGCAACATATATGTATCGGGACAATTTTTTTATAGTGATGCAAATAATACCTATAATACACAGGTTTTAAAATATAATCAATCGACTGATAGGTGGAATCCCATACCTGGTTTAGTATCACCAATTATGGGCACAATGTGTACCGACCATTCAGGTAATTTATTTGTTGTTGACGTGCATTTTCCTGACAATGGATATAATGATGGATATTATTATGTAGAAAAATATGATGGTACTAGCTGGACAACCTTAGGTGGAAATGGCTGGTGGGGTTATGGCTATGGTGGGCAATTGGGATATATTGAAAAAATGATGGTAGATGATCAAAATGATTTAATTATAGCTGGAGGCCAGACAGATATTGCTGTAAACCCTGCACACGTAATTAATAAATTTAATTATAGTACAAACAAATGGATTTTATCGAGCCGTAGTTTTTATACAACAAGTAGTGTTTTTTTCGATTTTTGTTTAGATGCTACTAATAACGTATACCTAGTTGGTGTCAATGTTGATGCAACAATGGGCGTTATTAAATACAACTACAACTGTGCCACTTCTTCTACCACCAACATTAGTACCTGCAACAGTAGTTATAGCTGGAATAGTACTACTTATAATAGTTCGGGCACCTATACCATTCATTTAACCAATGCTTCTGGTTGTGATAGTGCAGCTACATTAATTCTTACGTTAAATGCAGCACCAGCATGGACGGGTGCAGTAAGTACTGATTGGAATACTGCTGGCAACTGGAGTTGTGGAACTGTGCCAGGTATTTATGCAGATGTAAATATACCCGTTGTTTCTTCGGGAAATTATCCTGTTTTAGCCCATGGCAGAACCAGAGTAAATAATATAAATATTGCCACAGGTGCAAGTGTGAGCTTGAATAATAATACAATGGTTATTGCCGGAGCATTAACAGGAACAGGAGTTATTAATGGATCTGCTGCTTCTATTTTAGCATTCAATTCTACTGTGAACAATACCGTCTATTTTGGTTCAGGTGCTACCGATACTTTAATAGGAACATTGGTTCTGGATAATACAGGCATCGTTAAATTGGGCTCTGGAATAGGTATTACCGAATTATTATCTATTACAAACTCTGGTGCAGTATTGGATATAAATGGCCATCATCTTACTTTAAAGAGCACTGCTACACAAACTGCTGAAGTAGGTTCTATGGCAACTGGTGCTGTAATTACAGATAATACACAAGCAGGATTGTTTACTGCGAACAATATTACGGTAGAGCGGTATATACCAAAAGGGTTAAGAAACTATCGAGATCTTGGGCCATCGGTGGCAGGAGGTAGTGTATTTGATAATTGGCAGGAAGCCGGTGCAGGCTCGCCCACTTATACATATGGTGTATATGTAACTGGTAATACTGGTGTACCTGGTTATTCAAGCTACGATCCTGTATCTGGATTTGATTATACATCAAATGGTATTCATAAGCCATCGTTATATACTTGTCCAAATGCCACATGGACGGTAGCTAATATTTCCAATGGAGGTACTAAGGGATTAATATTAGATCCGTTTAAAGGATATAGATTAATAATTAGAGGTAGTAGAAACTTTAATATGGGCACTAATCCTTCCAGTATGCCAACTGCAACTACATTAAGAGCAAAAGGAGTATTGGTATATGGTACAGTAGGCTTTTATTCGATAGAAAACGGAGGAACTGTAGCTGATAATTATGCATCTTCTTATGGATTAACAAATGGAGGAGGCTGGTCGTTTATAGCTAATCCTTATGCATGTCCTGTAAGCTGGGCGTCAATACTGGCAACCAATGCTGGTAATTCATACTTAAACAGTACTTTCTATTTCTTAGATCCTACTTATCAGAACAATGGTTTTCAGCGTTATGTAACAGTTCAGTACAATGGAAGTTCTGTAAATGTAGTAAACCGACCATCTGGGGTATCAACAAATGAAGCTTGTTTAAATATACAAGCAGGACAGGGATTCTGGATATATCATGATCCTACCAGTAACCCAACTTTCACTATACAGGAATCCGACAAAGTAGTAGGAGGTGTACAAAATGCAGTATTTGGTTCTAATACATCCAATAAACTAAATATTAGTATCTGGAAAGATGTTGATGGAATATCTACTAATATAGATGGAGCAGTAGCAACTTTCAACAATAACTTTAGTAAATCTATTGGCAAAGAAGATGCTAAGAAAATAATGAATAGTGGCGAAAACATCTCCATTACAGAGAGTATAAACAATCTAAGTATTGATGGTTTAACCTTACCAACTGTAGGTGATGAAATAGCTTTAAGAATTAGCAATGTAGCTGCAAATACAACTTATAAATTGAATGTAGATGTTGCTGATTTTGCAGTACCTGGTGTAAAGGCATTCATTAAAGATGCATACCTGAATAAAGAGGTGCCTGCAACTACTGTAGTTAGCTTTACACCAACATCTGATGTAAATACTTATAAAGATAGATTTAGTGTTGTATTTAAAGCAGAAAAAGTAGTGCCAGTTGCAACAGGAAATGGAAAGATTAATGTTTATCCAAATCCAGTAACAGAGAAATCCTTTACTATTCAGATGCAGAATATTGCTGCAGGTAAATACAAATTAGCACTTATTAATAATCTTGGCCAGGAAGTAATGAATACTGCTATCACACATGCAGAAGGCGCATTAACTGAAACGGTAAAGATGAATAAATTTATAAATGGTTTGTATACTGTAATACTCAGAAACGCTGACGGTAAAAGTGTATATCAAACTGAATTATTGGCCAAGTAAAAAATATCTATAACATCAGTTAATCAGCATATAAACTGATTAACTGATGTTAAATGAAAAAAGAAAAAACAATGAAAATGAATACAATAACAAAAGCTATCCTAATGTCAGTAATATTAATGGCAATTG
>JBAXVH010000132.1:0-4462 GCA_037129215.1 Bacteroidota bacterium
CTTGTGGGTAAGGGTATTGACCATAATTTTTCTCCATAAAAGGAATCACTTTCTCTGCCGCCCAAAGCACATTTTTCCATGCACTGTCATTAGCCCCATTCCCTTTTTTGTAAAAAGCATTCAGGGTAAGTCCTTCTCTGATCTTTTTAGATATATGAACATAGGCTGTATCGGCTGCCCAAACGAAATCATGAATGTTTTGTCCTGCAAAATTCCAGGTAATGGTATTGCTTTTTATAGCAGGTATTATTGTACCAGGCGCTTCGTATCCATAGCCTATTGTATTGGCGTTCTTAAGAACTCCAGTAGCTGCTATTATAAACTTTTTGTCTGCCGTAATTTTTACATCATATTCTCCCCATACACCATAAAACTCTCTGGCTATATAAGGGTTGGCATTCCATCCCTGATAGTCGTATTCTACCATCTTCGGATACCACTGACTCATACTGAATTGTATACCCTCTGCACTGTTTCTTCCCGCACGTCTTATCTGCACCGGCACCTGTGCTTTAAAGCTTAGATTAATGAAAGTTTTACTTTTAGGGAGAATTTCTTTAGTAAGCCTAACCTCCAGTATCGTTTCATGTTCTATTAGTTCCTGTACTATCCCGTTTATGGTTAGTTTAGTTACATGATTATAGCCCATCTCATCTTTCTTCAGCTTCGAAATTCTATCCTTCACACGACTATCCCAATCAGGTATTTCGTCTCCATTCCTTCTTCTCATTACATTCTTTCCAAGCTCCAGACTTCTTACATCCATACTACTGTTTGGGCGGAAGGCATTCCAGTATAAATGAAAGAATAGTTTGTGCAACGTATCATTACTGTTATTGCTGTATTCTATCTGTTCAGTACCCTCCATCTTATTGGTTTGGTCCTGCAGTTTTACATCAATATTATACTTAATATATTGCTGCCATCTATCTGTTTGTGCCAATATTATGTTGCTGGCTAAAACTACACTCAGTACTGTTGCTACTATTTTCTTCATCATTATTGTATTAAAACCGGACGCAATATGTTTAATTATCACTTTATAACAAAATCTATGCAAGGTTAATTAATAATTAGGTAACAAAAGTTACTGACTACATTTGTACGATGCTGCATTTTTGCAATTCATTTATAAAGATATGAAAGATAGAATATTAAAAGGATGGTCGCTGAGGAGAGGCTTGTTTGTAGCTTTTGGATGCTATATTATGTATACATCATCAATGGATAAATCATTGGCAGGTATTGTATTCGGAATATATTTTCTCTCAATGGGCATATTCTCTTTTGGTTGCGCTTCGGGAAACTGTTATGGCAATAGTTGTACAGTGAATACGCACACAGATAATGTAAAGTTGGATAATAAATAATATATATTATGGAAAATAAGAAGACATTAAACGACATAATTAAAACAGAGAAACTGGTATTCATCGATTTCTTTGCCGAATGGTGCGGTCCATGCAAAATAATGAAACCTATTCTGGAAGATTTTAAAAAGAGCATTGGCGATAAAGCTACCATTCTAAAGATTGATATTGATAAGAATCCATCTTTAGCGGGTTCTTATCAAATTCAAAGTGTACCTACACTCATGCTTTTCAAAGATGGTCAGTCTGTATGGCGCCAGGCAGGTGTAGTAACTGCAGATCAACTTAAACAAGTAATAGAAAATCAAGTGTAGTGCAAGGAGTTAGGAGATAGGAGTTAGAATATAGAATAAATACAAAGAAATATTATATAATCTCTTTTTCTCCCTTCTCTGCGGCTATGTATTAATCCGCTAATTCATTAATCGTATTTATGTCAAATATTAAAGTTCTTACACTACTCACACTCATGTTATGGTTTTCTCATAGCTCCTGTCAGCAATCCGGTGCTCCTACAAACCTCGACGCAGTTGCTTTTAATCAAAAAATATTGTCTACCGATAGTGCTGTATTAATAGACGTGCGTTCTCCCGGCGAGTTTGCACAAGGCTATATAAACCATGCAGTAAATATTAATTTCAATAGTTCTGATTTTGAAACTTCCATTGATAAACTGGATAAAAATAAATCCTATTTTGTCTATTGTTATTCCGGAGGAAGGAGTAGCAAGGCTGCCAGTTATATGCGCAGGAATGGCTTTACAAAAGTGTATGAACTGATGAATGGAATACTGGCATGGAATAGTAAAAATCTGCCACTGGCAGGTGCCTCAGGACAGACAAATAACGATAAGATTTCTATGGCAGATTATAAGAAACTACTGGTATCCGATTCTGTTGTATTGATAGATTATTATGCACCCTGGTGTGAGCCATGTAAGAAGTTGCAACCAATGCTCGAAGCTATTCAACAGCAGTATAAAGGTAAGATTACAGTAATAAGTTTGGATATAGATGAGAACAAACAACTTGCAACAGATCTTTCGATAGAAGCAATACCCTTGCTGAAAATGTATAATAAAGGAAAAGAAGTATGGAGCTATAAAGGATTGATAGGCGCAGAAGAATTAAAGAAAGCTGTGGAAGCGAATACAAGTAGATAATATGATTTCTAAACTTTGCTAATGAACTGTCTTATGTTTAATGTTTTGCAATTTCGGTAACGATTGCATACTTTATTTGATTCATAGATATTTAAACGGAGTAATTTTCACCCTCTCAATTAATAGAAATGTTATTGAGTTAAAACAAGCAAGTCATCATGAAATTACTTACTCAAAGGTTATTGGTCGCATTATCAATAGCTCTAATTGCACTTACAGGTACTTCACAACAAATAGCTTTTCCAGGGGCAGAAGGTTTTGGAAGATTCACAACTGGTGGAAGAGGTCAAAGTGTTTATTATGTTACAAATCTTAATGATGCCGGTGCTGGTAGTCTTAGAGATGCTTTAAGTGCAGGGAACAGAACTATCTTATTTAAGGTTTCAGGTACTATTTACTTAAACAGCGATTTAAAAGTTTCTAAAGCTAATACAACTATTGCAGGACAGTCTGCTCCCGGTGATGGCATCTGTATTGCCAACTATACTTTCAGAGTGGAAGCAAGCAATGTAATAGTTCGTTTTATACGTTGTCGTTTAGGTGATGTTACAAAGTATGCTGATGATGGAATGGATGGAAATGGTACAAGTCCTGCAGTTACACGATCTAATATTATTATAGACCATTGTTCTATGAGCTGGTGTCTGGATGAAGCAGGTAGTTTTTATGACAATAAAAACTTTACCCTTCAATGGTGTATGCTTAGTGAAAGTCTTTATCATTCCTATCATCCCAAGGGGGATCATGGTTACGGTGGTATCTGGGGCGGTCAGGGGGCATCATTTCATCATAATTTATTAGCCCACCATACCAGTCGTAATCCAAGGTTTTGTGGTAGTAGATATACTGGTGATTCTACTAATGAAATAGTAGACTTTCGAAATAATGTATTATACAACTGGGGAAACATCAATACCGCTTATGGGGGAGAAGGGGGCAATTATAATATGGTTAATAATTATTATAAATCGGGTCCTGCAACTACTAAATCAAACCTTAAATATAGATTACTAAACTACTCCTGCTACTATTTCGCAACTGATGCTGCCATATACCCTGATACTGTATGGGGAGGAAAGTTTTATGTAAATGGAAATTATGTAAATGGTTACGCTAAAACAACGGCAGATAACTTGCTTGGACAAGGATCTAATCCTGGTGTACAAATAGATAATTCAGCTTTTAAAAATGTTATGGCCAGAGGACAGTTACTAAGTCCTTTAACCGTCGCTCCGGTTAATACACAAACTGCTCAGGATGCTTTTGTATATGTAGTGGCTGGTGCCGGTGCAATAATGCCTAAAAGAGATACTGTAGATAGAAGAATAGCAAGAGAAACCGCTACTGGTACAGTTACTTTTGGTGGTCATACTTATGATAGTGCTTACACTGCAAATCAGCCATCAGGTATTATTGATAGTCAGTATGATGTTGGCGGATGGCCTACTTTAAACAGTCGCCCTTATCCAACAGATACTGATAATGATGGTATGCCAGATGAATGGGAAACACAAAGGGGATTAAATCCTGCTAATGCTACCGATAGAAATAACTTCAATATTAATGGTTATACCAACCTGGAAAATTTTCTAAATGGGGATAGTATTATTGCTGTAGGAACCCTCAATACTTGTAATAACACATTGACTGTTTTATCGGCTAATACTGGTTCTTTTATTGATTTAAAAGATTCTTCTTATCAAAGATTAATTGCTACAGATACTATGAATGTTGTGGCATCTATACTTGATAGTGCTATTGTATTAGGCAGCATTAAATCTACTTATTATGTTTCAAGTACCATCAGGTTAAATAGTTTTGGTAAACCATATCTTAATAGAAATATTACTATTAAATCTACACAGAATCCTGCTGGTAATTTTAAACTAAGGCTATATATCACAAAAGCTGAATTAAGTAGTCTAATGGC
>JBAXVH010000133.1:0-4447 GCA_037129215.1 Bacteroidota bacterium
TGCCCATGTCGGTGATGGATGAGTGGATGACCAAATATCCCACATGGAAGAGTTTTGTGATGAGAACGATTCGTGCGCGCTTCAATGAATTACTAAAAACAATTGATCAGATTGCATTTCAGAAACTGGATGAAAGATTGATTCATTATTTATTGGAAAAATCTAAGATTAGTGGTTCGACTGTTATCACACTTTCCCATCAGATGATTGCCGACGACCTTGCTACTTCCAGAGTGGTAATATCCAGACTACTAAAGAAGCTGGAAAATGATAAAAAGATAATACTCTACCGTAATCAAATTAAATTAATGAGTCTTGTGTAACTTTTGTAACAAAAGAGCTTATTGATGACTAATACTTTTGTTGAATCAAAAAATTATTTAGTATGAAAAAGAATATGGGTTCAGTTGATAAGATGTTACGTATTGTAGTTGCTTTAGTTTTGGCTGCATTAGTTTATTTTAAAGTAGTGGAAGGTACAATGGCTTATGTATTAGTTGCTTTAGGCGGCATTTTTGTATTAACCAGTCTTGTTAGTTTTTGTCCTCTTTATCTGCCATTTGGTATTAATACCTGTAAAAAGTAACCTCCTCGTAGAATTAGTTTTTGGGGAGATTGATTTCTTAGTTCAATAAATTTTAAGATGATAGGATTCATTAAAAAATTATTCGGCATAGGGCCGTCGGTAAATTATGCTCAGTTAATAAAAGAAGGAGCACAGATTATAGATGTAAGAACATCAGGAGAATTTGCTTCCGGGCATATAAAGGGTAGTGTAAATATTCCCTTGCAGAGTTTGTCTGCAAACCTTCAGAAAATAAAGAAAGATAAACCTGTGATTACCTGTTGTGCATCGGGTATGAGAAGCGCCAGTGCAAAGGGCATATTAAAATCAAACGGTTATCAGGATGTATACAATGGAGGTGGCTGGACCAGTCTTCATAGTAAAATAAACAATTAGGCATATATAATAATTGTCGGGACAAGAAAAAACTTCCACATTTTTTTGTTTTTAAAATATTTTATATATTTGCTGTTCATGCAACGCTGCAGAATATTCTGCGGCGTTGTATTTTTTTATCTCATGTACATAAATAGATAATCAAATGACAGAGTATGTAACAAAGGAAACTTTCGAGAAAATGAAAGTAGAATTGCATCAGATGAAATCAATTGATCGTCCTGCTGCTTCTAAGGCAATTGCTGAAGCAAGAGAAAAGGGCGATTTAAAAGAGAACGCTGAATATGATTCGGCTAAAGAGGCTCAAGGAATGCTGGAAGCAAGAATTAAACAATTGGAAGGAATTATAGCAAATGCAAAAATAGTAGACACCTCTACTATTGATACCAGCAGAGTGGCTATTCTTACAAAAGTTTCTATTACCAATATGGCTACTAAAAAATCGGTAACCTATCAGATTGTTGGCGAAAAAGAAGCTGACCTTAAAGCAGGTAAAATCTCTGCATCCTCTCCTATTGGAAAAGGATTGATAGGAAAACATGTTGGAGAAATTGCTGAAGTAGTTGCTCCTAATGGGGTAATGAAGTTTAAAGTTGATGAGATTACCATCTAATTCAGATTCATTTTATTAAATAAGAAAGGGCTGATATTTAAATATCAGCCCTTTCTTATTTATATACTTTGCTATGATGTTAGTTTACACCATGCATCATTTTCTTTAACTTAGGCGTAATAGAAAATAATAATATCGCAGCAATACCACATAGTATTACGAATACCATAAAGAATTCATATAGATTATGAATAGTGAATCCAGCAAATACAGGGTAATGATCACTAATCTTATTTTCTACTAAGAATTTAACCTGACTGGCATTAGGAGTAATAGTTTTATCTAATATCCCTTGTAAATCAATACCTCCCTTTGTTGCTTTATTGAAATCATCGCCTGTAGCAGGTAAAATAGAACCCAGTGTACCCGCTAATGCATATCCTGATGCATTGGATAAGAAGAACACTCCAAACAATAAAGAAGCAAATCTTTTAGGGGCAAGTTTACCTACCAGAGAAAGTCCGATAGGAGATAAACAAAGCTCTCCAAATGTTTGAATAAGATATAATAATACCAACCATTTAACGGCTAATAAATTATGGTTGCCAAGGTCTTTTACATTGTTGGCAATTATAAAGTAACTGATAGCAATTAATGCTAATCCAAAAGACTGTTTCATAGGAGAAATGGGCTCTTTACCAGCAGCTCTTAATTTATCCCAAAGCATACTGAAAGGTACAGCAAGCATTACCACAAATACTCCATTGAATATCTGAACCATTGAAGGTGGCATTTCCCAACCTAAAAAGTTCCTGTCAGTTTGATTATCAGCAATGAAAGTTAAAGAAGAACCTGCTTGTTCAAATGCAGCCCAGAAGAATATAATAAAGAAGGATACTATGTAAATAACCAGAATTCTATCTGTTTCTACTTTAGTAAGCGACTTGTCGGATAATATTAAACCTGCAAGGGTTATACCGCTACCATAAATAATAGAATAGATAACATTCTGACCTACTACAAAAAAGAAAATACATGCAAGGGTAATAAATGCTAACACTGCAATAGTTAAAGCCTTGCTGGTAAAATGTGCTGCCGTAGCTTCTCCTTCTTCATAATCTGCAGCATCATGCTTGGAAGGTAGTCCACCAATAGGTCTTCCTTCCGGAGTTCTTACATATTTATCTTTCAAAAAGAAGAAAGTAGTAGTACCAATCAGCATAGCTAAGGAAGCAGCAAGGAACCCGTATTTAAATGCAAATACATCTCTATGTCCAGCGCTATCCACAACATCCCCGATAATAGGGCAAATAAACTGACCAAGAAATGCTCCTATATTAATTCCCATATAAAATATGGTGAAGGCAGTATCCAGCTTATTCTTCTCTCCTCTTGGGTATAAACTACCCACCATACTGGAGATATTAGGTTTAAAGAATCCATTTCCAAGAATAATTACTCCTAAAGCAACATACAGAATTGTTCTTGCAAGTTCCAGATTGCCCGAGAAAGTAATAGCACTGGTAAATAAAAGAAACTGACCCAAAGCCATCATCAATCCACCTAACATGATACAGTTTCTATTTCCTAAAAACTTATCAGAAATAAACCCTCCCAACATCGGTGTTAAATAACAAAGTCCAAGAAATCCTCCATAAATAATAGAAGAGTGTTCTTTACTTATCATCAATGCATTAACAATGAACAAGGTAAGAATTGTCCGCATTCCATAGAAATTGAAACGCTCCCACATTTCTGTTCCAAATAATACCCATAAACCTTTAGGGTGTTTCTCTTTTGCAACCGTCTGATCCATACTTTTTTATTTCGTTATTAAAATTTAAGAATTCAATCCTCCAAAATAAAGGGTTTTATCCAAACTAAACTACTTTCGCCGGCATTCTGTAGTTAAAAACCTTTTATAATGAACATTTTAATACTGGGATCAGGGGGTAGAGAACATGCTTTAGCATGGAAAGTTTCTCAATCTTACCATTGCGATAAACTATTTATTGCTCCTGGAAATGCAGGTACTCAAAACATTGGAACCAATGTTTCCATTGCTGTTACAGACTTTACTGCTCAAAAGAATTTTTGTGTAGAAAATAAAATCGATATCGTTATTGTAGGCCCGGAAGAACCTTTGGTAAAAGGTATCTATGACTTTTATAAAGCAGATGAATCCTTAAAAAGAATTATTGTAGTTGGTCCTTCTGGCAATGCAGCACAACTGGAAGGTAGTAAATCTT
This sequence comes from Bacteroidota bacterium, assembly GCA_037129215.1. Taxonomy (GTDB): domain Bacteria; phylum Bacteroidota; class Bacteroidia; order Chitinophagales; family Chitinophagaceae; genus CANFLJ01. Next base: position 3,764 of record JBAXVH010000133.1, read on the forward strand.
TTGCCAAAGCATTCATGTATAAGCATGGTATTCCTACTGCTGCCTGTGCAGAATTTACTGCAGATAATTATGAAAAAGGAAGAGCTTACATAGCAGAACATACATTACCAATTGTTTTAAAAGCCGATGGACTGGCAGCAGGGAAGGGTGTAGTTATTTCTACTACTCACGAGGAAGCACTGAAAGCTTTTGAAGAGATGATTATTGGAAAACAATTTGGCGAAGCTTCCAGTAAAGTAGTAATAGAGGAATTCTTAACAGGTATAGAAATAAGTGTATTTGCATTAACCAATGGTAAAGATTATCAGATAATAGGTCATGCAAAAGATTATAAAAGAATAGGTGAAGGCGATACTGGCTTAAATACCGGAGGCATGGGTTGTGTTAGTCCTGTTCCATTTGCCGACGATGCTTTTATGAATATAGTAGAAGAAACCATTATCAAACCAACCATCAATGGATTGAAAGAAGACAATCTGGAATATTTTGGATTTGTATTCTTTGGATTAATTAATTGTGATGGCAAACCGAAGGTAATTGAATACAATTGTAGACTGGGCGATCCTGAAACAGAAGTAATACTGCCTCGCTTAGAAACAGATTTAGTAGCATTGATTGCTGCATTAATAGAGATTTGGAGATCTGTTATGGAGTGAGTTGGTATAGTGGGCATAGGACCACCAC
>JBAXVH010000134.1:0-4407 GCA_037129215.1 Bacteroidota bacterium
ATCTAATCCTGCTGCTTTTATCTGACCATTCTTTAAAGCATTAATTAAAGCAACAGTATCAGTAACTCTCCCTCTACAGGCATTTATGAAGTAAGGCTTTTTTGCTAAGGAGTTAAAAAAAGCTTCATTGGCATAATGGAAGGTTTCCTCGGTCAAAGGAACGTGGAAACTAATAATATCAGCCTGCTGCTGAATGGCTTCCATATTAGATTCGGAAACATATTCATTACCAAAATCTGTAAGGTATTTGTCGTATGCAAGAATCTTTACATTAAAACCTCGTAGCTTTTCTGATAATGTTCTGCCAGTATTACCAAATCCAATAATCCCTACAGTACTTCCAAATATTTCATCGCCACGGTTCTTATCTCTATTCCATTCACCATTCTTTATTTCCTGGTAACTATTGGTAATTTTATTCTTGAGATTTAATAGAATACCCATTACGTGCTCAGCAACCGCATTGCAGTTTCCTTCCGGGCTATTTATGCAGGAAATTCCTTTAGTTTCAGCATATTCAGTATCAATTAAATCCATTCCACTTCCCAACCTGCCAATCCACTTTAATCCAGAAGCCGCGTCTATAAGTTTATGGTCAATAGCGGTACGGGTAGTAGCAACTATACCTTCCATTTCAGGAGCTATTTCCAACAGCTGATTGTAGGATATTTCAGGACTTAAAATAACCTCTTTATCTAAGTCTTTAAACTGTTGAATAAAAATATCATGACACTGTCCAGCTACTACTATTTTACCCATATCTTATTTCTGTAACATTTTAAAAGTAAGTGCCGCAAATTGATCTATAGTTAATTGTTCTGCACGTTTATTAAATATTTCATCTTCTAGAAAAGCTGCATCAAACATAGGTTTTACTGCATTTCGGAGCATTTTTCTACGTTGATTAAAAGCAGTCTTTACCAATAATCTGAAATGTGTTTCCGATTTCATCTCAGGAACATCTTTTCTTACTCTCATCTTTATTACCCCACTCATTACTTTAGGAGGAGGGTTAAAGGAACCTGGCGATACATCAAAAAGATATTCAGTATCATAAAAAGCACTGGTAAGTACACTTAGTATTCCATAATCTTTATTGCCAGGAACTGCAGCAATTCTTTTAGCTACTTCTTTCTGAAACATACCTACTAAAACAGGCACCTGTGCTTTCCATTCTACTACTTTAAACAAGATCTGAGAAGAAATGTTGTAAGGGAAATTACCCACTACCATAAAAGAACCTTCAAAAGGAGGCTCTACTTTTAGGAAGTCTTCGTGAATTATTTTCCCTTTTATGTCAGGATATGTTTCTGTAAGATAAACCACCTTTTCATCATCCAGTTCTACTGCTTTGAAATTAGTATTAGGGAATTTCATCAGGTATTTAGTTAGCGCACCTGCCCCAGGACCAACTTCCAGCAATTGTTCAGCTTTTTCTATTTCAATACACTCAGCTATCTTTCTACAGATATTTTCGTCGTGCAAAAAATGCTGACCTAAAGATTTCTTTAATGTGTATTGCATTTGTTATTATAAGACTGCAAATAACCAACAAAAAAGTTTATATAAAGAGAAAACCTTTTTGAAAAGACACTGATTTAACTGTTTTAATATTGAATTGTTCTTTATTCATTAGACTTTTGGAACCAAGACAGGAAGGGGAGTTTATCTACTACCTTACTGCTGTCAAATACAAGAATTCTATAAGTCTGTACATCCATAGTGGCGTACAAATCCATTTTATCGTTGAAATAGAAGCCTACACCAATTGCATTAGCATTTTCTGATAATATAATTTTCTTATGAGGAGCAGAATGCATCCATAGATCAATAAAAACATCGCACATACCAAGATAAGAAGGTTTAGTAAATGAACTTTGCGCTATACATTCACCCATCAATGGGTTCTTTATACCTGCCAGTAATCCCCGGCTCTCAGCACTTAATCTGTTGGAATCAAGCATATTGTAATGACTAAAGAATTTATAATCAGCCATTGCTTTGGAATGGAAATAAGCGGAAGTCTCTAAAGCAATATGCCAATCCAATGCGGGTAACCTATGTTTTACTCTTTCCTCATTTATGGCAAAAAGCATACAGGCATTTAAAATTGCATAATTGGGTTTTAATGGATCAATTTGCTGATTAAATACGGGTTGCTTCCTGAAATTACGTTCATTAATAGGATTTTCACCACCATTATTTTGTGCATATATAACAAGGCCAATAAATAAAGATGCTATTAATAGGGTATATTTTATCATGTGTTCTTTTTGTTTGCTGCTGCTAATTTAAAAGTTAGTATGTTAAGGAGATGTTTGAATTAATTAAAGCGTGAATATCTTTTTTTATGGAATAAATTATCCAGTCTATATCTTTGCTTTTTAATGAAACTATCTACCAAACATTTGTTGGGTATCAGGCAGCTACTCAAGGAGGATATAGAAACAATTCTTTCCACTGCCACTCAGTTTAAAGAGGTCTTACAAAGGCCCGTTAAAAAAGTTCCCTCTCTTCGGGATATAACAATTGTTAATCTTTTCTACGAGAATAGTACCCGTACCAGAATTTCTTTTGAATTAGCAGAAAAAAGACTTAGTGCCGATACCGTAAACTTTACAGTAAGCGGTTCTTCTGCAGCTAAAGGAGAAACCTTACTGGATACGGTGAACAACATTCTCAGTATGAAAGTGGATATGGTAGTTATGAGGCATAGTGCAAGCGGTGCACCTCACTTTCTGGCTAAACATATTCCTGCTGCTATTATTAATGCCGGTGATGGTATTAATGAGCATCCTACACAAGCTTTGTTGGATGCATTTTCCATGATAGAGAAGTTTGGAAGTCTTCAAGGATTAAAAGTGGCTATTATTGGCGATATTATGCATAGCCGTGTAGCGCTTAGTAATATTTATCTGCTGAATAAGATGGGAGCGAAGGTGATGGTAGCTGGTCCTCCAACACTTATACCAAAGTATATAGCGGAAGCTATGAATGTTACGGTTGAATATGATGTAAAGAAAGCGCTGCAATGGTGTGATGTTGCAAATGTGTTACGTATTCAACTGGAAAGACAGAATCAGCCCTTATTCTCTTCTTTAAGGGAGTATAGTCTTGCTTATGGAATCAATAAAAGATTGCTGGAATCCCTGGGAAAAGATATTACCATTATGCACCCGGGACCAATAAATAGAGGAGTAGAACTGGATAGTGATGTTGCGGATGGAAATTCTTCCATTATTTTGCATCAGGTAGAAAACGGTCTTGCTGTAAGAATGGCTGTGCTATACCTCTTGTCTAACAGAGATTAACGATTAAATATAAATACCATCATCATGGCTGAAAGAATCTGCCTTTTCCCTGGAACTTTTGATCCTATTACATTAGGTCATACAGATATTGTGAACAGGGCACTGCCATTGTTTGATAAGATTTATGTAGGTATTGGTATCAATGCTTCCAAAGCTCCAATGTATTCAGTGGAGCAAAGAATTGCCTGGCTACAGGAAATTTATAAAGATGAACCCAAAGTGTTTGCAGTTTCTTACGATGGACTTACCGTAGAATACTGTAAGCTTATTAAAGCACATTTTATACTCCGTGGTATTCGTTATGTCAGTGATTTTGAATACGAAAAAACAATTGCTGATGCCAATAGAACGCTGGATAAGAATATAGAAACCGTTTTCCTTACTGGAGAACCTAAGTATACTTCTGTAGCGTCTACCATTGTAAGAGATATAATCCGCAATAAAGGGAATGCCGCTCCTTTTCTTCCCGATGTTGTTGCTCGTTCTATTGGTGCTTTATAAGAATCTGTCTTTTTATAAACGTAGGTTTTCTGATTTTGGAAAAATGTTTATGTTAAATATCAACATTCGTTGATAAAGATAGATTTACTAAAAGTTCGCTCAATATCAAATCTCATTATTTTTGCTCCATAACTATAATTGAACATGCGTAAGAATACAATCATAACTGTTTTAATATTAATCGTTGCAGCTGCTATCTTTAGAGTTGTTATTGGATTTGCACCTAATATTGCTATTGCAGTTTTTAGTGGTGCTTTTTTTGCCCAAAAGGGGAATAAGAAGGTAGCTTTTATACTTCCTTTAGTGTCTATTCTTGTTTCTGATGTGTTGTTTCAGGCATTATATGTACTTAACTTAAGTACTATCGAAGGTTTTTATGGTATAGATCAGTTAGTGAACTATGCAATGATTGCTGGTTTAGCCTTTATTGGTTTTTATGCTAAGGAATTTAAGTTGACTAACATACTTTCTGCAAATATTGCTGCTCCAATTGTATTCTTTATTGCTTCTAACTTCTTTGTATGGGCTACCAATGGCGGATGGCATCATACAATGAACTTTAGCGGCCTTGTTGCTTGCTATGTTGATGGGCTTC
>JBAXVH010000135.1:0-4380 GCA_037129215.1 Bacteroidota bacterium
TCTTCTATTAAAATCCTATCTATCTTTTTATCTAAAATTTTTAAGTGCTGATCTATTTTATCTTTTTCAATTTCAAATGCTAACATTAGAGTTAGTATTATTTTTTGAGCTTTTTTAAATCCATCATGACAATTCTTTAGATAATCTTCTCTATTGTCCTGAAGGAACTTTTTAAAATCGGAAGGAACAAATTCTTTGTTTTTAACAGTTGTTTTATGTCCATATTCACAAACAAGATCAGCTATTTCTATAACCTTTTCTTCAAATTGTTTTAATTCGAATTTTTTTTTTGATGTATTGGTCTCTGCTTGTCAAGCTTGATAATAGTTTCCTCTAAGGAATCTGTATGAGTATATTCAAGAATTAATCTTTCATATTCTTGACTTAATGGAGTAATTATTCCATTTTTCTTAGCATTTAGAAGATATCTAATACCATCATTCTCTTTATTGCCTGCTTCACTAAGTATAGAATCAATAGCCAGCCTAGCAAGTATTTGAGGTGTGTTAATTCCAAGATTAGGTGCAATTGATGTATAAATGACATTATTAATTCCTTTAAAATTATTTAAAAGCTTAATCTGAACAGTATTATTCCCAGGAGAAGCGACTTTCTTATACTTCAATGTTATATCAACTTTTCTTGTTTCTCTTCTCCAAAACATGTTAAAAGCTTCTTCCAAAGAAGTATCATTATTTAAAACCAAAATCATTGCATTTACTTGAGCCCCATCAGAATTTACAGGAATAAGAGTAGGTGCATTATCTCTAGATTTACTCATTCGAGCAAACTCAACATTAAATGGTGTAATACAAGGGAGTCTATTTACAATTAATGGTTCAATCTCATTTCCAGGGTCATTTATTAATGATCCATAAGCCAAGATTCCAATATTATTTGTAGTTTGCATGTTAAAAGGAGTAAAAATAGATTTTTTTTCATTTAATATGAAATATCCTCTTATTTGGGGTTATTGATGAAGTTGAACATGATTGAATCCATGCGTTAGTGATGGCAGGGAATATCCTTTGGCTGCAGCCCCACCTGGCAACTTTGAAACTGAACCTTTTTTGGGGGTGCAGCCAAAGATAGGAAGAGCCAGCACGGGCCCGTAGGGCAACGCCCAAATTCTAATTAATAATTGATAATGGATGATTGATAATGAAAATACAGAATACAAATTTGAAAATTTGGAAATGAATACAATGAAGAAAAAGATTAGAGTACTTAGATATTATTACTTAGACAATACAAAAGACCTCGGCTATTTTTGATAACCGAGGTCTAATATTATTGATGTATTCTCCTGACTCCTATATTCTGTCTCCTATCTCCTCTACATATCCTTTCCGTGGCACTGTTTGAATTTCTTGCCGCTTCCACAAGGACAAGGATCGTTTCGGCCTGGTAATTTTTCTACTTTAATAGGCTCTTGTTTTACCGGAGTAGGATCGATATAATCATTATCATGACCCGATGCATCTAATTCTTCTTTACGGGTTTTCATCTTGCTTAAATCCGTTTTTTGCTGATGACCTTCTTTCATGTCACCTTCATTTTCTACGGGTATTGCAGCATGGCAAAGGAACTGTACCGTATCGGTATTGATTTCGCCATCCATGTTTTTAAACAAGTTGAAAGCTTCCATTTTGTAAATTACCAATGGATCTTTTTGTTCGTAAGTAGCAGTCTGCACACTTTGCTTAAGATCGTCCATGGCACGTAAATGTTCTTTCCATGCATCATCGATAAAACCAAGGGTAATACCACGCTCCAAAGCATTAGCCAGTTCGGCACCTTCGCTGTTCAATACTTTATCCATATTGGCCAGCACCTGCATTTGTTTTCTACCATCGGTAAAAGGAACAATTACGTTCTCGATATGGGTGCCTTGCTGCTGACGGATATTCTTAAATACCGGCAATGCATTTACACTGATATCGTTTTTCTTACGTTGATATTTAGCAATAGATTCGCTATACAATTTCTCTGCTAAATCGGTATCCGACATTCTGTTTAATTCATCAGCTGTAATAGCAGTTTCGATACCGAAGTTTACAATGGCAGCCAGTTTAAATCCTTCATGATCTCCCTGATCTTTAAAGGTATTTATAACTCCTTCTGCTACTGAATAAAAGGCATTATCCAGATCGAGTGCCAGACGTTCGCCGAACAATGCATGATGACGTTTTGCATAAATAACTGTACGTTGTTTATTCATTACATCATCGTATTCCAACAGGCGTTTACGAATACCAAAGTTATTTTCTTCTACCTTGCGTTGTGCACGTTCGATAGACTTAGTAATCATACTATGCTGAATAACTTCGCCTTCTTTATAGCCTGCAAAATCCATCACTTTAGCAATACGTTCGCTACCGAACATACGCATTAAATCATCTTCCAGAGAAACGAAGAACTGAGAAGAACCCGGATCGCCCTGACGACCAGCACGACCACGCAACTGTCTGTCGACACGACGAGACTCGTGACGCTCGGTACCAAGGATAGCGAGACCACCAGCCTCTTTTACGCCAGCACCAAGTTTGATATCGGTACCACGACCAGCCATATTGGTGGCAATAGTTACGGCACCTGCAAGACCAGCTTCGGCAACAATCTGTGCTTCTCTGGCATGCTGTTTTGCATTTAATACATTGTGTGGAATTTGTTTCTGACGCAACATTCTGCTCAGCAATTCACTCACCTCTACCGAAGTAGTACCCACCAGACATGGGCGGCCTGCTTCGCGAAGTTTAGCAATCTCATCGATTACTGCACCAAATTTTTCTCTCTTTGTTTTATATACTAAATCCTGATCATCTTTACGAATGCATGGGATATTAGTAGGGATAGAAACTACATCTAATTTATAGATATCCCACAACTCCGATGCTTCTGTTTCTGCAGTACCGGTCATACCACAAAGCTTGTGATACATTCGGAAATAATTCTGCAAAGTAACCGTTGCATAAGTTTGTGTAGTAGCTTCGATTTTTACATTTTCTTTTGCTTCAATTGCCTGATGTAAACCATCGCTATAACGACGTCCATCGAGGATACGACCTGTCTGCTCATCTACAATTTTAACGGCTTCATCCATCACCACATACTCTACATCTTTATCGAATAAAGTATAGGCTTTCAGCAATTGCTGTGCAGTATGAATTCTATCGGACTTAACGCCATAATCATTAATGATAGACTCTTTACGCTGCATCTTTTCTTCAGCAGAAAGGGATGCATCGGTATCCACCTGTGCCAGTGTAACACTGATATCAGGAATGATAAAGAAGTTAGGATCTTCGCCTGCTTTTGTAATCAGGGAAATACCTTTATCGGTTAACTCGACAGAGTTGTTTTTTTCATCAATATAGAAATACAATTCAGCATCTGCTATAGGCATTTCTTTTGATTGATCTGCCATATAATAGTTCTCGGCCTTTTGCAATTTCACTCTCATTCCAGGCTCACTTAAGAACTTAATTAAAGCATTGTTCTTAGGCAAACCTCTATGAGCACGGAACAAAGCAAGACCGCCATCTTTAGGATCATCGTTTCCTTCTGCAATCTTTTTCTTAGCTTCATTCAGGAACTGATTAGTAGCTCTTTTCTGAGCATCTACCAGCTTCTCGATTCTTGGCTTTAATTCAAAGAATTGTTCAGTATTATCAGCACGGCCAATAGGTCCAGAAATAATCAAAGGCGTACGGGCATCATCGATCAATACACTATCCACCTCATCGACCATGGCAAAGTGGTGTTTGCGTTGTACCATTTCGTCGGGACTATGCACCATGTTATCACGGAGATAATCGAAACCAAATTCATTATTGGTACCATAGGTAATATCGGCTAAATATGCATTGCGACGCTCTTCGCTATTCGGTTCATGTTTATCAATACAATCTACTCTTAAACCAAGCCACTCAAACAAGGTACCATTCCACTCACTATCTCTTCGGGCCAGATAATCATTCACGGTTACAATATGTACCCCTTCGCCAGCCAATGCATTGAGATAAGCGGGCAAAGTAGATACCAGTGTTTTACCTTCCCCTGTAGACATCTCGGAAATTTTTCCAGAGTGTAGTACAGCACCACCTATCAACTGTACATCATAATGTACCATGTTCCAGGTAACTTGTCCGCCACCGGCTGTCCATGTATTTTTGAAGATAGATTGATTGCCATTGATAGACACATAGTTTTTGGTAACAGAGAAGGTTTTATCCAGTTCTGTAGCAGTAGCAACGATCTCGGTATTTTCTTTAAATCTTCTTGCCGTTTCTTTAACTACAGCAAAAGCTTCGGGCATGATTTTCTCTAAAGCTTCTTCGATTTTTTTATCTCTATCTTTCTTTAATTTATCTACATCCT
>JBAXVH010000136.1:0-4372 GCA_037129215.1 Bacteroidota bacterium
GGCCATTGGCCCGAAGATCTTTTGAATAAAAAATATCCTGAGTGGTTAAAAAACAATCAGGGACAAAGCATTATAGTAGATATTAATGGCAACGGAAACTTTACCAGTATTCAATCCGCCATTAATAGTCTTGCTAATGATTCTGCTTATCCAAGAACTATCTTTATTAAAAAAGGTATATACAACGAAAAGATATCTATAGAAAAGAACAACATTATCCTCATTGGGGAAGATAAAGAAAATACTATTCTTACTCAGGCTATTGCCCGCGATATATGGCGATGTACCAACAATGACGACTGGGGTGTAGCTACTTTAAACCTGAAAGGGAACGATATTGAACTTAACAATCTTACCATTCAGAATACTTATGGTTTTGAGAATGATGGTGACCTGAAAATTACCTGCAATAACGATACCGGTAAAGTAGAAAAGAAAGTAACCAAGAGCGGCCATCAAATGGCTTTACGCTCTTTTAGTACCCGTATAAAAGTAGTTAATTGTATTCTAAAAGCTTATGGAGGCGATACCGTTAGTCCATGGGATGTAGAAACAGGTATGTTCTATTTTAAAGATTGCAGAATGGAAGGTGGGGTAGATTTCTTTTGTCCCCGTGGTTGGTCATGGGCAGAGAATTGTGAGTTTGTATCCCATACAGGACCTGCGGCTATCTGGCACGACGGGTCGAAATTTGAAGACTCCAAGACGGTATTACTCAATTGTAAGTTCAGCGGTTACGATGGGTTTAAATTAGGACGCTATCATCGTGATGCTCAATTTTACCTAATAAATTGTTTCTTTGCACAAAATATGGCCGATACGCCCATCTATAGAGTAAAGACTAACAACAATATTCAGTGGGGGCATAGAGTATATTTTTATAATTGTCATCGTACCGGTGGGGATTATAAATGGTTCGAAAATAATTTGGAAACAGCAAAAGGTTCTCCCAAAGCCGAAGCAATTAGCCCTTCGTGGTTGTTTGGTGAAAGATGGAACCCATTAAAACATAATTAAACATTTATTTCATTACCAAAAATCAGAATATGAAAAAGTTTCTTGATGAGAATTTTCTTTTGAAAACAGAAACAGCAAAGGTGCTTTACCACGAGTATGCAAAGCATATGCCTATCATTGATTATCATTGCCATTTACCTCAACAACAAATAGCAGAAGATAAAAAATTCGAAAACCTTACACAGATTTGGTTGTATGGTGATCATTATAAATGGCGCGCTATGCGTACCAATGGTGTAGATGAAAACTTCTGCACTGGTGATGCTTCTGATTATGCAAAATTTGAACAATGGGCAGCAACGGTTCCTTATACCTTACGCAATCCATTGTATCACTGGACACATATGGAGCTGCAACGCTATTTTGGTATTAATGAAATACTAAATCCGGATTCTGCAAAAAGAATCTATGATGAGTGTTCAGCAAAACTTAAAACGGATGATTATTCAGTTCGTAATTTACTACGTAAAATGAATGTGGTAACAGTATGTACAACTGATGATCCTGCTGATGATCTTGCGTATCATTTACAATTAAAGAATGAAGGTTTTGAGATTCCTATCCGTCCTTCTTTCCGTCCAGATAATGCTATGAATGTAAGCGATCCTGCGAAGTTCAACGCTTATTTAAAAAAGATAGAAGCTGCAAGTGATATTGCTATTTCTAACTTCAACGATTTCTTATATGCATTACAGAATCGTCACGATTTCTTTGCTTCAGTAGGATGTTGTGTAAGTGACCATGGTCTGGAAGAAATATATGCTGAAGACTTCACTGGTTCTGAAATAGAAGCCATCTTTACTAAGATACATGGTGGTAAGATACTTACTCATACAGAGCAGGTTCAATTCAAATCAGCGATGTTATTACATTTTGCTGAGTGGGATTGGGAGAAAGGATGGGCACAGCAGTTCCATTTAGGCGCATTAAGAAACAATAACAACAGAATGCTGTCTACACTTGGGCCAGATACAGGATGGGACTCTATTGGCGATTTCTCTCAAGGTAGAGCATTGTCTAAATTCTTAGATAAATTAGATTCTCAGGATAAGCTGGCTAAGACTATTCTGTACAATCTGAATCCAGCTGATAATGAATTGATGGCTACCATGATTGGTAACTTTAATGATGGTTCATCTGCAGGTAAAATTCAGTTTGGTAGCGGATGGTGGTTCCTTGATCAGAAGGATGGAATGGTAAAACAAATGAACGCACTGAGCAATATGGGTCTTATCAGCCGCTTTATTGGTATGCTTACTGATTCACGTTCTTTCTTATCTTATCCTCGTCACGAGTATTTCAGAAGAATACTTTGCGATCTTTTCGGCTCAGAAATTGAGAATGGAGAGATGCCAAACGACATTAAATGGGTAGGAAAAGTAATTCAGGATATTTGCTATCATAATGCTAATAACTACTTTGGATTTAGCGAAGCAGGTGTAGCTACTAACCATAAAATGGCTGAAGCAGCACTTTAATAGACAGTTTAAATTAATCGGGAAGGCAGTTTTAACGTAAAAACAGCAATTAAATTATATTTTGTTTTGATAATTGACAATTTGCCATTACTTTTGCCGTCCCAAAAAATAGATGTATGGAATTAGCAGTAAAATTTGTTCACGAACAATTAGCAGCAAAAACAGAACTTCCTAAGTTTAAAGCCGGTGACAATGTTACCGTTAACTATAAGATTGTAGAAGGTGGTAAAGAACGTATCCAGAGTTTCAGAGGAGATGTTCTTAAACTACAAGGTACAGGACAAACTGCAACCTTTACCGTTAGAAAAATTTCTGATGGTGTAGGTGTAGAGCGTTTATTCCCTTTCTTTTCGCCTAATATCGAGTCTGTACAATTAAACAAAGTAGGTAAAGTACGTCGTGCTAAGTTGTACTTCTTACGTGAAAGAAGCGGTAAGAGAGCAAGAATCAAGGAAAAAAGAATTAAATAATTTTTTCTTTACAGATACAAAAACGAAGGATTGGAATCAGTCCTTCGCTTTTTTGTGTCCATACCTGAGGATGGGGGAAGCCTGGCTTTTAAAAATACAAAGTTGTTTCGCTATTGTTTTGGGGGCTTTACGTGAGTCGTGAGGAATACAAATACATTGAACCACGGAGGCACGGTGGCACTGAGGAGCACAGCGTTCTGTTTAATACTAATACAGAGGACAGGGAGTATCGCAAGCGATTGGGTAGGTGCTGATTGAGAATACTTCGTGAGGCTTGAGGAATACAAATACATTGAACCACGGAGACTCAGTGGCACAGAGGAGCACAGCGTTCTTTTTAATACTAATACAGAGGACAGGGAGAATCGCAAGCGATTGGGGGGATGCTGCTTTTAGATTACATTTATTTTTGGGAATTTGCCTAAGTATTATGTTTATTTCTTTTAAATAGGTTCTTATTTCCAACTATTATAAGGTCGTTTATATCTTTCTTTTATTGATTATGGCCAATATATTCTGCTTTCTGAGTGAATAATTCCTTTGACTTAAGGGAAATTTCTTTCAGCAGTGTCGATTTATTGCCAAGTATGTCTGTATTATTTTGATTTCAACCACAATATTTTTTCAGCCTCCTGTAATATATCTTTCAACAGTATCGATTTATTGCTCATCATGCCTTGATTATTTTGAAATCTCAAAGAAAATATTCTGAACATCATAGAAAAAAACTTCTGACTGTGTCAATTTATTCTGAAGCAGGGGCAATAATTCTTCCACATCCTACGATTCCACGTGTTGTATGTGTTGAGATTTTCATAGACTGTGAAGGTTTCTTGATTAGCTGGTCGATTCTTTTTGAAATATGGGCTGTTTAATCCTTAGGCTATTGGAGGCGCACCAAAATCTGTCTTGGTTCTTTCATTGGCTGCTTGACTCTTATTGAAATCTGTGGTGGTTCCGGCGAAGGCAGGTGAAGGGATTTGATTTGCAGTGTTGGTCTTTTTTAGGGGGAATGGAGACAAATTAGCTAATTAGCTGATGTGATAATGTGATAATGAATACAAATTAGCTAATGTGCTAATGTGCTGATTTGCTAATGAATACAAATACACATTAGAGAATAGAATAGTTAATGGTTTCAGGTTGCTGGTTGCTGGTAATACAAAGAATTAATGTATTGAACTGGCAACAGGTAAACAGCAACTTGCAACCTGTATTCTGTATTTGTTGTTGCGTTAGGGATAGAAGGGAAAATCCTTTTTTTTGCCCCACCTTACCCCCTTAAGAGGAGCTAAATAAAGGGGCAAAAAAAAGATTGGAATGATAGCCCGGGCCAAAGGCAACGCCCATAATCAAGTAAAAAGTAAAAAATAAAAAGTAAAAAGAATACAGTTTTAATTAGCTAAT